>JAKQXK010000660.1 GCA_029561505.1 Spirochaetota bacterium
CTCGACGATTCTGCTGCGCTCGACGCGACGGTAAAAGCGTATGGCGATAAAATCGCGTGCGTGATCATCGAACCTCTGCCCGCAAATGCCGGGCTGCTGCCGCAGCGAAAAGCATACGTCGAGTACCTCGTCGAGCTCTGCCGCAGCCATAAGATTCTGGTGATTTTTGACGAAGTCATCAGCGGTTTTCGTCTGGGTTTCGGTGGTTATACACAGCGCGAGCAGATTTTTCCCGATATTATCACCTATGGCAAGATTATCGGCGGGGGGCTGCCTGTGGGTGCAATCGCCGGTTCGCAGGCAATCATGGATAATTTGGCGCCGCAGGGCCCTGTATACCAGGCAGGTACGCTTTCGGGCAATCCCCTCGCGATGTCAGCGGGCCATGCAGCGCTGAGCTGCCTCGCCGCCGATCACGGAGAGGTATACCGACACCTCGAAAAACTCGGCCGACACCTCGAGACTGCGTTTGCTGACGAAGTCACACCCCTGTTCGCCGGCCGTGAATGGCAGATAAAACTGGTGCGCGATGCCTCACTTTTCTGGCTGTCATTTCAAAAGGCAGGCGACGCGCACATTGTGCGTCAGGTCACGCAGATTGAACCCTTTGCCGCCGCAATTTACGCGCGCATATTTCACGCAATGCTTGAACGCGGTTTTTATCTTGCGCCGTCAGCGTACGAAGTGGGATTTCTGAACGCGGCGATGAAAACACGGCATATTGATGCGTTTATCGCAGCGCTCAAGAAGATTGTCGCAACCCTGCCTGAAAAGATCGACGCGTTCTGACGCATGCCACGCCCCGTTAAGAATACCCTCACGCGAGTCTCTTTTTTTTCAGGCTGGACGCTCGTCATGGCGCTATCTCTGCTCTCGGTAATTGGCCTGCTCGTCTGGTGGCAGCGCCTCTTATCGCACAACCTCGAGGTACAATATAGCTATATTCAATCGCAACTAAGAGGCAATAGTGTAGTATCTGAAGAATTTTACGATCTCGTGCTCGCGCAAGATGAAAAAATTGCCCGGCGCTTTTTTATACCAGGTAAGCCGATTCGGGTGAAGCCGGGTGCTGTCGCCTACACGGCAGAAAGACTGCAAAACCGCCAGCGCATGGTTATGTACGAACAGTTCTTCTTTATCTTGCTGCTGCTTTCAGGGCAGCTCTTTTTTCTCTATATTTTTGCGCGCGAGCGCGTACGCCGCAAGCAGATAGAAGAGACAATTCTACTCGCGACGCATGAACTGCGGCAGCCTCTGCAGTCATTGTCGCTCGCGCTAGAGACACTGCGCCCGCGAGCAAAAGGCAGAACACAGACTGCCATCACAAACGGCCTGACAGAAATCAGCAAACTCGGCCAGCACATTCGTTTTCTGGCAGAAGCTTTCTCTCAGCCCGCCGCAATCAAACATACGCAGATAACAGACGCAGGCTCATTCGTCTCGCAGGCGTTGTCAGCCGACTTCGACGCGCAGCAGCTCGCCCGCGTGCAGATTGATGCAGCAAACCGCGGTCGGGTGACCGTAAAAATGAGTGAGCCCCTGATTCGCTTTGTGTTGCGCAACCTGGTTGAAAATGCGCTGAAATACAGTACCAGACAGGTCAATGTGACCGTAAAACATGAAGCAAAACGGCTTTCCATTGAAGTATGCAGCGCAGGCGAAACAATGCCTGCAGGCGAATTTCGCAAGATTGGATCAATCTTTCAGAGATCAAGTTCAGCCAGCGTGCAGAACACGCCTGGTTTCGGGCTGGGCCTCTATTTGTGTGGACGCATCGTGCGGCGGGCTTCAGGTAAGCTGCAGCTTTCACAAGCGGCAAACGGACTTGTGACGGCGCACGTTGAACTCAAGACACTATGAACCGAAAAAGAAAACACATCGCCATCGTCGAAGATGACGACAGTATTCGCGAACTGCTCGCCGAAAACCTCAAGCGTGCCGGTTATCAGGTCTCGGCCTTTTTTTCAGCAGAACAGTTCGAGCGCAAATCTGATGCGGGTTTCAATCTGCTGCTACTTGATATTATGCTGCCCGGAAAAAACGGTCTGGCGCTTCTGAAAGATCTAAAAGCATCAAACCACATGCTGCCGGTTATTCTGCTCACCGCATCTGAACAAGAGAGCCATACAGACCAGGCGTTCTCGTCGGGCGCGATCGACTATATTATTAAACCATTCAATCTGAATCATCTTCTGCTGAAGATTGAAAATCTCTTTGAACAACTTCGCAATGCCGACACCGCAAGCGTACAGACCGACTACCAGATCGGCGCGGGGCGTTTTGACCCACAACTGAACACAGTCGTGCGCGACAAGATTGAGCACAAGCTAACTCCATCTGAAACAGCGACCTTGCTCTTTTTCGTGGAAAATCCCAATCGTATTATTTCGCGCGAAGAGTTGCAGTCTGCATTATCGGCAACGACCAAGAATCTGACGTCGCGCAATCTTGATAACTACATATTGAAGTTTCGCAAATTATTCGAACCGGCCCCAAAAGAACCGGTTTACTTCGTGACAATACCACGCAAAGGATATGCGCTCAAGCGCTGATAGCTATGGAAAAACACAGCAACCGATTCGATTCTGCCGTTCGCGGCATGCCTACAGATCGCACGCCGATCTGGTTCATGCGACAGGCTGGGCGCTACCTGCCCGAATACAGAGAAATCCGCAAGAAGCTGAGTTTCGACGAGATGCTTGCGAATGCTGATGTTGCGACCGAAATTACGTTGCAACCGATTCGCCGGTTTGATCTGGATGCAGCGGTTATCTTTGCAGATATCATGACTATCCTGAACGGTCTCGACATACCCTTCAACTTTGCTTCGGGAGGCCCGGCGCTTGAATTCCATAGCAATGATGCGCTAGATGTGCAAAAGCTCGATGCCCAGAGGCTTCTCGGAAACCAGACTAAATTCGCACCTTTTTTACAATCGATTCGCAATGTGCGCGCTACTTTGCCACCCGAAAAAGCGGTGATCGGCTTTGCTGCTTCGCCGTTTACACTCTTAAGCTACCTACTCGAGGGTACGACTTCAAAAACGCATAATAAGACACGGGCCTATATGCTTAGTCAACCGGCGCAATTCTATAGCATGATGTCGGCGGTTGCCGATTGTACGATTGAATACCTGAAATTACAGATCTCTGCCGGAGTTTCTGCAGTGCAGCTCTTTGAATCCTGGGGTGATGTGCTTTCGTCAGGTGTTTACCAGGCGCAGATTCTGCCACACGTGACCCGAATCGTAACTGAGGTAAATCCGCATGCGCCGGTGATACTTTACGACAAGGGCGCCTCTCTGCATATCGATGTGCTGCGCCCTATGGCGATCGAAACCGGAACAGTGCTTTCAGTTGACTGGCGTATTGATATTGCGAAGCTTTCAGACTTGCGCATTCAGGGCAATCTTGACCCTGCAGCGCTCGAGAGCGACCCTGATTCGGTTCGGACAGAGACGAAAAAGATTCTGCTGGCGCGGGCGGGGCAACCCGGGCATGTTTTCAACCTTGGGCACGGCATTACCCCGCAGGCAAAACTTGAATGCGTTGAAGCTATGGTCGAGACTGTGCAGGCATCTTCAGGCATTTTGAAAGGTTGAAGCCAGAAATCAGCCATGAACTTGCGGCTACAAAAGCGAGGCATCGACACATGATCGCCTTGCGACGGTTCACGTTTGCTTCTTTTTACCCTGGCGCTGGTCGTCGAGTCAGGGTGATTTCACAAGATACGAGACTGTCTCGTAATGGTGCGTCCATGGAAAAAAATCGAAAGCACGCATTGTCACGCACGAATACCCTTCGGCCGCAAATAAAGCGAGATCGCGCGCCATGGTCGCGGCGTCGCATGACGAATAGATTATCGGGCCATTGAAATTCTTCAGAGCCGTTTCGCGAAATTTCTGCCACGTTGCCGGTAGAAGACCGGCGCGCGGCGGGTTTATTAGCAGAATTTGCGGCTGAAAAGCAACAATTTCAGCGATCAGCGATTCTGAGATACGCTCAGGTAAAAAGAGATCTACCGTGCGGTAATTTTCTGCAAAAGCAGCTTCAATTTCGCGGTTGTTTTCAGAAAATCTGACCTGCTGCATTTGGTGCTTGCTAAGAATATCCATAGCCAGGGTACTCATCGGACGCACCAACGTCTGCATGCGTGAAATGAACCCAAAACCAGAAAAAAATTCGAGCACGCGTGGCGACTCTATACCCGTCAGGTCAAAGAATGATCCTATCGTGGTTAACCATGCGGGTAATGCCCGCAGATTTGCCTGAAAGAATCCCGTTACGGGAAATTCGACATCAATGGTGCGGCCCTCAGGCCACGAAACAGAATACCGCGCGAGAGCATTATGCTCGTCTTTTGAATTCAGAACAGTGAAGACAGCGTGGCCATCGGTATTCAGACGAATGCGGGCCGCCCGTACCTCAACCGGATATTGCGGAAACTGTGCGCGAACTGATTTCTCGTCAAAGATCAGACACCCGTGATCGGGAAACGCGCGCGTTCGATAAGAAACCGGTTCATAAAAGCCGTAGGTGCCGAACTTATTGATATGCACCTGGACATGGTTTCGATAGTGGCGGCGAGTGTTCTCAGGTAAGCTTTGAAATTCGATAGCAGACACCTCAACCTTGTTTCTGACAAGCTGGTTTTTTAGCCATTCGCCTTTATACAGCAGTGTCTGACCGTAGCTCATGTGCTGCATGCGGCACCCGCCACAGCGCAAATAGTTATCGCATTCGGGTTTCGCCCGTTCAGCAGCCAAGTTACGCAGCGCCCATTCGCCATGGGCAAATTCACCCGCAAGTTCTGCAGGCAATGCATCACGCCTGGCCAAAACTCCGTATGCTACCTTTGATTTCACCTGTGCGATACGCGCGATGAACCTTTCACCGGGCAAGACACCCCAGATAAAGAAGACATGGGGCTTGAATTTTTCTTTCTGGGTTTCGTCGGCAAAGTACGAGAGGCCGAGCCCCTCAGCGACGAAGTGTTTGCACTCGAGTTCGGCGAATGCCCCCGGCTTAAGCTTGCGGATATTCATCGTACTTTCCCTGCTTAGCTATGAAAATCCATAGCTAAGCAGGTTTAATGCCGAAAATGTCTCATTGCGGAGAAAAGTAAAACAATCCCATGCTCATCGGCGGCCGTGATGCTCTCTGCATCTTTAATCGAACCACCAGGCTGCACAATCGCGCGCACACCGATTTTCGCACACGTATCGACGCTGTCGCGAAACGGAAAGAACGCCTCTGATGCCATCACCGACCCTTTCAGAGAAAGTTTCGCATCTGCCGCCTTGGTCTCTGCAATACGTATACTGTCGATGCGGCTCATCTGGCCGGCGCCGATGGCGAGTGTTCTGCCCTGCGAGGCAAACACAACCGAGTTCGATTTCACAAATTT
>JAKQXK010000666.1 GCA_029561505.1 Spirochaetota bacterium
AAGGTAGCGGCAAATTCGTGATAAATTGGCGTCACTCAGGGCGGAACTATAAAAGATCAGCTCAGCCAGGTCGCCGTCGAACACACGGTCGCCGGCACCCGAGTTATGGTCATAGTTGCCGAGCATGAACTTACTGACCGACGGTAGGGATTGCGAGGCTATTGTCTGGTCGAATATTGCCGCACCATCGAGATATTGCTGTGACCTTGAAGTGGCAAAGTCGTAGCGAACCGCCAAAATGTGGAAATTCACCGTATCGGTAAAATCGGGGCCGCTCGTTACGTAGTAAGTATTGCACGGGCGATTCACAAGCAATGTGCCGGCGCTGCCCGCCTGAATCGACTGCGTGAGGGCGGTACCGCTACACCCCGCCGAGCCGTCGTTCAGATAAAAAACATATTGCTCCTGGGTATTGTAAGCAGTTCTTCGGAAGACCAGAAAATAGGTAAAAGAATTGCCCGTAAAGCCGGTAACCGCATTGCTGTAGATGCCGTCTGTAGTACCAGTGCGCGTGAAACGGCCGACTGGCTTGCCATTCAAGATACTTGAGCGATAAACTGGCTTTGTCCCGTATGATTGTGCGAGATTGTTGCCGTTACCGCTCGAATCGCTCCACGTTGCGATGGTGAAGCCATCTGAATAGGGCTGGGCGTCTGCTTTGTACCAGGCCGACATACCCGGGACGAGCTTCGGCGCGAGCAGGTAGACGATATATGTCTGAGTTGAACCATCGGCGGCTGTGACCAGGTAACTTACAGGCGCTGTAAAATCTACCAGAGTCGCGCCGCTTACCTGCTCGACGCCGTTGACAGTGACCAATTTACCCGTGGTAGTAAATACGGCCGCCTGAGGACTCAACGCGGCGGTAGACTCAGAATAGAGCGTAATCGATGTGCCGCTGATGAGACCGGTCAAAGCAAGGGAAGGCAAAGAAAACGCGGTGATGGCTTTCTCAGGCGAAAGCCCACCTTCTACCGGGTTACCCTTCCAGAATTCTCCGAAACCACTGCATGAACAGGCGACCTGTGCAACCAGCAAACCCAGCACCGCTCGAAATGGTGGCCTCATACGATTTTGGGGAGCAGACTTCAAGGCCGGGTCGTGGCGGCAATCTCTCCGCAACGCAAGAGCGACCTGACCGGCGCGGCGGGTAGCACCTGAAGATTAGGGGGAAAATTTTGCGGAATTTATATATATTCTTACCGAGATTAGATAATGACCACAGACGATTTACGCATTCAGGGCCTGAAGCCACTCATACCGCCGGCTATCCTCATTGAAGAGATACCGCTGCCCTACGCCGGCCAGACTTTTGTGAACACTGCGCGTGAACACGTCAACAAGATCATCAGGGGTGAAGACGACAGGCTACTCGTGGTCGTGGGGCCTTGTTCGATACACGACACGCGGGGAGCGCTCGAATACGCCGAGAAACTGCTGAAACTTCGCAACAAATTGGGTGCTGACCTTGAAATTGTGATGCGCGTCTATTTCGAAAAGCCGCGCACGCGCTCAGGCTGGAAAGGCCTGATCAATGACCCGCACATCGATGGCTCGTTCAAAATCAACGAAGGGCTGAGAATTGCGCGAAAACTGCTCGTCGATCTGACGGCGCTGGGGTTGCCACTCGGCTGCGAATTTCTGGACACGATCAGCCCACAGTTCATAGCAGATTGCGTGAGCTGGGGTGCCATCGGCGCACGCACGACCGAGAGCCAGGTGCACCGTGAACTCGCATCGGGTCTCTCGATGGCGGTGGGCTTTAAAAACGGTACCGACGGCAATACAAAAATCGCAATCGATGCTATTCATGCGGCGCAGGCCGCGCACCATTTTCTCTCTATCACCAAGCAGGGTGTCGCCGCGATCGTGCACACGAAAGGTAATCCCGTGGGGCACCTCATTCTGCGTGGTTCAACGCAGGGCCCAAACTATGAAGCAGCGTTTATTCAGAAAACAGCTCAAGAGCTGAAGGCAGCTGAGCTGCGAGAAGGCCTTGTCGTCGATTGCAGCCATGGCAATTCATCGAAAGACCATAATCGCCAGCCTTTGGTTGCGAAAAATATCGCCGACCAGCTCGCGGCGGGCGAAAAGTCGATTGTAGGCGTGATGCTCGAAAGCCATTTGAAGGCGGGCAACCAGAAAGAAGCGCCGCTTGAAAAGCTCGAATATGGCAAGTCGATCACCGATGCGTGCATCGATTTCGAAGCGACTGAAAACGTACTGAATGATCTGGCTCAGGGCGTAAGATCGCGCAGAGGCAAATAATCGATTGCGGGGCTGCCCCGCGATCAAAGGTAATCCCATGCAAGTGACTGAGATCGCCCCCGGCGTTGTGGTTGGCCGCGCCGGCGAACACACGATACTTTTCGGATGCCCACCCGAGGTGATAAAGCACCTGATGGTGAAAGGCATCGGCAGCCCCGACGTGATCGTGTTACCTGACACCCCCTATCGCTTTAACGTTCTGCAGAATTGTACTGAATTTCCGCTCTATTACTTTCTTTTTGTCGAGCGCAACTTCATGCAAGGCAAGAAGCTGACGATTGTCGGCACTGCGGCACACCTGAAGGCAAACCGCAAACTTCTGCGGCTCACACTGCTTGGCCCGACGCGCAAAGAATATGACGCGCTCGGGCACAGCCCGTGGTTCGATGAACTCTACCGCGAATCACGCGCGATTTCAGTAAAGAACAGCGAAGGCAAAGAATTTTCGATCGACGATTTTGTGGATTTCATACCCTTTCAAAGCGGCGTCGCGCGCCTCAGCGATGGCACGGAAATTCATCATAATGCCCGGGACCAATACCGGCTGGGCGACGACAACATCGACATTCGTTTTGACACGCCACAAGCAGCACCATATGACCTGCGCAGCGATTTCACGACGACGATGCCTTCACAGTTTGGCGTCACTGTGCTCGGTGGTGCATCGGGCTTTATCGCAGACAAACCCTGTTCAGGTCTCATTCTGCACTATAACTCTGAGCACATGCTGATCGACTGTGTGCCCTATCTTGAACAGGCATTAAATGCACGCGGTATATCGAGTACAGAAATCCGCTCGCTCTTTCTGACGCATATTCATGACGACCACTGCAACATTTTTCCGCTGCTGCGCCTTTCAAACAAGGTGAGGTTAATCGCAACAAAAGAGATCTTCTGGATGGCGATGATGAAACTGTCGCTGCAGACGATGATGCCGATCGAAGACCTGTCGCAGATGTTTCATTTTATTGAAGTTAAACCTTACGAAACAACCGAGTTTTTCGGCGTTTCGATAGAACCCCATTACACCGTGCATTCGATACCGACGATTGGGGCTACTTTTCGTATGAAAGAGGGCAACAGCTCCCGCAGCATTGTTTTTATCGGCGATAACAAGTCGTTCGCTGATATCGAGACAATGGTCGCGCAGGGTATTGTACGCCATGAGAAATTTGACGTGCTCAAAGCCAAGTATACCGAACCGCACGACATACTGTTCGCCGACGGCGGCATGGGCATTCTGCACGGCAACCCCCGCGACGCGTTGAAATCGCACGCCGACCGTATTGTGTTTATGCACCTCGAGAAGCTACCCAAAGAATTCGACGCGACATTTTCACATGCAACGCACGGAAAACGCTATAACATTATTCAGGGCAGCTACGATTCGTACATGATTCGCACGATGCATATACTGAGTGATTCTTTTCATAACATTTCACACGATTGGGCAACAGCCCTGATGAACAATTTTAAGATCGTGACCTTCAACACAGGTGACATTATATTCAAGCAGAACGAAACCTCGAAGGGGCTAATTTATATTATTCTGACAGGCAGCTGCAGTGTCATGTACCACGACGGAAAAACGCTGAGTGAAAAAGCACGCAAAGAAGCCGGTGACTTTGTCGGCGAAATGGCCGTGCTCGACGACAATAAGGTACGGTCTGCCTCAATCGTTGCCGCGACGCCGGTCACACTCTGCGCCATCGATGAAAAACTTTTCCATGAATTTCTGATATCTGAAAACCGCGTCGACGAAATGCGCCATCTATGGAAAGTACGATCTGAGATTGAACGGTTCTGGCCGTTCGCGCAATTCGCCGACAACGTCAAAGATCGTATTGCGCGCAGCGCGGTCAGGCTGCGTGTCGCCGAAGGTGATAAACTCGTCGAACAGGGCAAGAACGATGGCGAATTTTTCATCATTCTCAGCGGAGAATACAGCGTGAGGCACAACGGCGTTGAAGTAAAAATTCTGCGCGCTGGCGATATGTTCGGCGAATACGGGTCGCTTGACCAAACGGCGCGCAACGCGACCGTCATCGCGCTAAGCGACGGCCAGGTTCTCGAAGTGGCCCGTGGTGAAATTCGTAAGATTATCGAATCTGCGCCGATATTTAATTTCAGCATGCGCGAGCTCATGATTCGCCGCTCTCGCGAATTGAAAATTCTTGATCGCGGCGCTTAAGCTGATGAATCACGAAATATTCGGGGCGGTGGCGCGATGCGACCACAAAGCTGCAAAGTATCAGCCAAAGAGATATCAGCCGATACTAAAATTTCGTTTTGGACTATCGGTTTTACTGATGGCGGCGATTTACTGCAGTTCGGGGCGCGATCACGTTATGCGGTCAATGGCCCGTGAAATCGGCTCTGCCGAAAAAAGCCTCAAGAACCGCACGGTCGCAATTATGGGCCTCGAGGTGCGCGGACAGAGCGATGAAGCCGAAGCGCGCGAGCTCGCCGATCAGCTCACCCATGAAATTGTTTCAACCTCAGGCCTTAAGGTTGCCGAGCGCAGTCGGCTGAAAGATGTTCTCAAAGAACAAGAACTGTTGCAGCAGGGCATCGCCGACCCGACGACGGCGGCCAAAGTCGGGCGGCTTCTGCTCGTCGATGCGGTGCTCATTGGCTCGATCACCGGCAAGGGCGACAAAACGGAGATTTATCTGCGTCTCGTCGATTCAGAGACCGCATTGATTCTAAAGACCGCGAAAGGCGAATTACCCGTTCAAGCAAGGGCGAACAACTACACGGGAAGCACCTTCGTCGCCAAACCCAGCAACCGTACATCACAGACGATTGCTAAGAAACAAGGCCCGAATACCCTTCAGGCATTCGGCAATGTCGGCACAGTTGAAACCGGCGATGAGCCGCAGGGCAGGCTGCTCGACGTGTCGTACCGCAAAGCCGGGCCAGGTGGCTACCACCAGGTAATCGGAAGGGTTGAAAACCATGGCAAGGTGCCGTTGAATGCCCCTACCGTATCGCTGCAGCTTTACGATTCCGGGGGCAATCTGGTTGGCGGCAGTCCGTGTATGTCACCCGACCAGCCTGTTCTCAGCAATCAGAAACTACCATTCGCTTGCCTGTTCAAACCACCCAGCGCCTTCGCGCGTTTTGAAGCGCACCTCGATGCGCGATCTGGACTGTTTTCTTCGAAAACGCTGGCGCTCAGCGCAACCGGTTTGAAATTTCGCCGTGATGCAGGCTCGATCACCGGCGACTACCAACTGAGCGGGATTATACGCAATGATGATGAGACAGTTGTTACATACCCGAGGATACTCATCAGCGTCTTCGACAGCGCGGGAAAATTTATCGGCAGTGGCCATGGCTTTGCCGTAAAGAAAGAACTCGCGGTTGGTGAATCTTCACCGTTTGCCGTAAATGTACATAACTATGCGTTGCAGGGCAAGGCCGCAAAGTATGAGGCCTTCTACTCTGCCCTGCCAACCCGGCGATAAAAAAGCCGCGCGGATTACCCAGCGCGGCTTCAGTTCACGGGTGCAGTGCGTCAGACTATCAGGTCTGCGACAATGCCTGGTCAATGTCGGCAATGATGTCTTCGACATTTTCGAGGCCCACTGACAGGCGTATGTAGTCGGCGGACACACCGGTTGAATTCTGTTCGGCTTCTGTGAGCTGTGAGTGTGTCGTCGAGGCCGGATGAATCACGAGCGACTTTGAATCGCCGATGTTCGCCAGGTGCGAGAGCAATTTCACCGAGTTGATGAATTTTTTGCCAGACTCAAGACCACCCTTGACGCCGAAACCGATCAGCGCACCGAAGTTTTGACCAAGGTATTTTTTTGCCAAAGCCTGGTTGGGGCTGTCAGCCAGGCCCGGATAGTTAACCCACGAGACCTTCGGGTGCTTTTTCAGGTGTTCTGCGACCTTGAGCGCGTTCGCGCTGTGTTGCTTCACACGCAGGCCGAGGGTTTCGAGCCCCTGCAGAAACATCCAGGCATTGAACGGGCTCATGCTGAAGCCCAGATCACGCAGCCAGAGCACGCGCGCACGAATGATGAACGCGATATTAACGCCGCCGAATGGTTCAAACTTGCCGAAGACATCCCAGTATTTGAGGCCGTGGTAGCTGGCATCGGGTTCGGTATAGTCTGGGTACTTGCCGTTATTCCAGGCGAATTTGCCCGAATCGACAATGACGCCCCCGATTGACGTGCCGTGCCCGCCGATAAATTTCGTGGCCGACATCACAACAATGTCTGCGCCGTATTCGATCGGACGAACGAGGCCCACGCCGACTGTGTTGTCGACGATCAAGGGAACGCCCGCTTCGTGCGCAACCTGTGCAAGCGCGGTGAAATCGGGCACATCAAGTTTGGGATTGCCAATCGTTTCGCAGTAGACGGCACGCGTTTTGGGAGTGATCGCTGCCTTAATCGCGGCGATATCGCCCGACTTGGCGAACTTCACCGTGCGACCCAGAAGCGGCAAGGTCACACGAAAGAGCTGGTACGTGCCGCCGTAGAGATTGTCGAGCGAAACAATTTCATCGCCGGGGCGCGTGATATTCAGAATTGCCATAGTCGTCGCTGCCTGCCCCGAAGCCGTGGCGACTGCACCAACACCGCCCTCGATTGCTGCGATGCGCTTTTCGAACACATCGGTTGTCGGGTTCATGATGCGCGTGTAGATGTTACCGAATTCTTTGAGACCGAAGAGGTTCGCCGCGTGTTCGGTGTCTTTAAAGACGTACGAGGTCGTCTGGTAGAGCGGCACGGCGCGCGAGCCCGTCGTCGGGTCGGGTATTTGGCCTGCATGCAGACCGAGGGTTTCGAGGTTAATTTGTGACATTATTTTCTCCTGTTGTCGCCAATAGCGGACACGCAGCGTCCGTTATCGTGAATTATAGGACAATATATGAAACGCAAGCGCAGCGGCAAGTTTTTGTGTCGAAGCAGTTATCAAGAACACGAACCTCAGGCCGCAGGTGCCTGTCAGGCGCCATCAGAGCCGATCGCGTCCAGGTTGGCAGCGAGTTTTGCAATACCCCGGCGATAAAA
>JAKQXK010000141.1 GCA_029561505.1 Spirochaetota bacterium
CCCCATGATCGGCGACGTCGATTCGCTGCGCAAAAAGTACGCGGCGACCAAGGCGATGGCTTCGGGCGAACAATCGGGCGCGGCGTCGGCAGATGAACAGACGCTCACAGAACTCGCGGCTCTAAACAAAAGCTATCTTGAAAAATTCAGCTTTATTTTTATTGTATTCGCAACCGGCAAGTCGGCGGCTGAAATGCTGGCACTGCTCAAGGCGCGCATCGGCAATCAGCGCGATCAAGAGATTCAGAACGCGGCAGCTGAGCAGTTGAAGATCACGTTGCTCAGAATTGATAAATTGTTCTCATAGGCAGATAGTCACCCTTCGACAAGCTCAGGGTGACAATAGCAGCAATCGGGTTGCTACCCTTATCTTCGAAAACACCGCAGAGATCAGCGGCCGTTTCTTGTCACCCTGAGCTAGTCGAAGGGTGACAAGAAAATTCAAATCGTTACTTGTTTCGCGTTCCGCAGCTCTTGACGTTGGCTGCAGTCGGGCACGAGCCTGTGCCACCGCGTACGCAACCCAGTTGCTTGCAATACTTGTCGCCGTCTGAGTTGCTTCCCGAATAGCAGCAGTATTGTTTACCTGAACACGCACCCGTGCTGCTTGAAGTGCAGAGCAGCGCATCACCTGCGTGTAAAGCACCTGCGAGGCCGGTTGCGAGAATGAAAGTCAAAGCAAGTTTTTTCATGTATGTCTCCTGTTTGTGAAATTTGCACACCGTGCCCGAGGCAGCGGCTCTGTCAAGTCTATGCGCACCACTTTTGTATTTGGCAGGCTATGCCGACCAAATACAGAAGATCATGAAATCGATCAGCACGCACATTCTCGATGTCTCACGTGGTAAACCTGCAGCAGGGGTGCACGTCAAACTCGACCATTTTTCGGGGGGGGATTTCAAACGTGCTGCAGAGGGCGTCACCGATGCAGACGGGCGCGTGCGAGACTGGCAGTTCACGCTGGTCGCAGGCACGTGGCGCATTCGCTTTGAGGTCGCAGCCTATTTTGAGAATCTAAAAGAAGCGTACTTTTCCCCTTACGTCGAGATTGTCTTTCAGGTGCATGATGCCGAGCAACACTACCATGTACCGCTCTTGCTCAGTGCATATGGTTACTCAACCTACCGGGGTAGCTAACGGTTTCCTTTGAGGAAACTGTTAGCTAAGAAGTTGCCAGGCGGCTTTCGTAAATCAATGACGGTCGGTCGCCGGGGTTAACCTTGAGAACGCGCGCAAACGAATTCTTGGCGTCTGCGAAGCGCCGCTCATGAAACGCTTTGACACCCTGCATGTAGTCATCCATCGTCTTGAGCTTCAGCTCGCGCATTTTTTCTTCGTCGCCATCGATAATTTCATAGATGCCGACGGGTTTGGTTTTTCCCTTTACTGTGACGCGGTCAAGAAAGCGAAAATGGAACTTTTGTTCGGGTTTGATCTCGAGAATCGTGGTTTCGCTTACAGCGATGCGCGAGCCATACACTTTGGTGAGAGTTTCGATGCGCGAAGCGAGGTTGACGGTGTCTGAAATAACGGTACCTTCGAGACGGTCTTCGGCGCCGATAGTGCCAAGCATCAATGAACCGGTATGTACGCCGATGCCGATTTCGATTGGCTGGTACCCCTTGTCTGCCCGGTAGGCATTATATTCTTTGAGGTAGAGCTGCATCTCAACGCTCGCCCCGACGGCATCGACGACCGACCTCTGAAATAAGGCCATAATCGCGTCACCGATAAACTTATCGATGAACCCACCATGGCGTTGAATAATCGGGCTCATGCGACCGAGGTATGAATTGATAAAATTGAAATTCTCTTCTGGTGTCATGTGCTCTGACAGTGTGGTAAATGACCTGATGTCGCTGAACAGAATTGCCATATTCTTCTGAATCTGGTCACCGAGCTTCACGTCGAGAATCGATTCTTTGCCGAGACTCGCGAGAAAGTCACGAGG
>JAKQXK010000683.1 GCA_029561505.1 Spirochaetota bacterium
GGCTTCATACGATTTTGCAATACCCGTTGCCGAGGCATATGCTTCGAGACAGCCTAAACTACCGCAGCCGCAGCGCCTTGCCCCTTCTGCAAAAATGCCCGCAACATTCACGTGGCCCACTTCAAAGAAATTGCCACGAAAGCCCCTCTGTAATCTGCCGCCAAAGATACAGCCGCCGCCGACACCAGTACCCAGAGTCAAAACAGCGAAGTCGGCGAACGCCTTACCCGCGCCAAAATATTTCTCGCCCAGCGTTGCGGCGTTCGCATCGTTCTCTAGCCTGAATTCTAGCCGGGGGTAGCGCTTCTTTAGTTCGGCAACAAGCTTCAGATCTTTTACACCGGGCATATTTGCCGACGCAATTATGGTCTCGGTATCGAGATCGAGCGGCCCCGGCGAACCAATGCCCACCCGGTCGCAGTCGGCAAATTCGGGTCGCGCAATTATCGAAACGAGCTGAGAGATAAACGCTGCGTTATCGGTTGAGGCGACGGGCAATACACCCCTGTCGGCCAGAGTGCCGTCGGCTTCGAGCGCGGCAAATTTGACCGTGGTTGCGCCGATGTCGATGCCGAGTATGCGGCCGGGCATTATATCTGCGCTCAGCGCACTTTCGTCGCGACGGGAAACGTCATCTTGAACGGATCGATCGCCACAGCGATGCGGGGGCCGTGCGACATTTCGTGGTAATCGGGAAAATCTTTTGACCCTTCAACCCGGTCGATGAAACAGATGCGCGCAGAACCGCGACCATCGAGGGCGGTCTCGAGGTAGAAATCCTCACCCTGCGAATATTGTGGCTCTTGCTTCTGCAACAGTTTCCAGGGCAAGAGCGAAGTAGTGATCGGAAAAGAGAAAAAACGGGGGGATAGCGAAACCGAATAGATGCTCTTGCCGGTCTTGGGCTGGCGCACATCGATGTGCCATTCTTTTTTGCCCTGCCGCCATTCAAAGTCGGCGAGTTCTTTGGGTATTGCCCAGTTGCGGCGGCCCCACTCAACCGAAGCCTGCGACGAGACAAAAATTTTTGTGATGCGCATGTAGGTCTTGTTGTTGTGCTCAAAAAAACCGGGAATATAAAGAAGCTCGTCGTACGGGCCGCAATCTGCATTCTCATAGTGCACGAGCATCACAGCGCCCATACCACCGCGAAACTTTCACGGTTTTCAGCCCCAATAAACGCCGAATCGAGCACATTTTTTTTGTGCGCGGGAAAAAATATCATCACACCTGTTCCCGAGAGTGTCCAGGGTGCGGGAAATTCTGCTTTCTTGGCCATACGCTCATATTCATGTTCTGCAACAGCCTGAATAACTCTTTTCGCAGTGTGGGGCGCTTTTTTCGTAACGCACGTGGCGCTTCACCCGCAACCCAACAACAACCCGCTTTCGATTCATATTCTGTCAAACGCGCGCACGCTGTATTCGACGCGCCGTTTTTTCGAAGAGGGTTATAAACGCGGCCATAAGATGCGCGTCTACCCCCCGATGCAGATGTCGGCCTATCTTGAGCGAAATGCTCTCGAACTTTTCTATCAAGATCAGAGAATTGAGACACCAGATTGTATTATACCGCGTCTAGGCCAGAAAAAGCCCGAGCACACGCTCGCGATCATTCGGCACTACGAAATGATGCAGGTGAAATCGCTGAACGCGAGTCTGCCGATGATGCGCTGCCGCGACAAATTTGTGACAATGCAGATTCTCGCGCAGAACAAAATTGCGGTACCGCGCAGCGTAATTATTGATGACCCGCTGCACATCGACAATGCATTCGAAAAGATTGGAGATCCCCCTTACATATTAAAAATACCCACCGGCTCGCAGGGCACAGGAGTCATGATCGCCGACTCAAAGAGTGCCGGGCGCAGC
>JAKQXK010000007.1 GCA_029561505.1 Spirochaetota bacterium
AGGGGCTGGGGGTGAGGGAATAAAAATCACTCCCAATCAACGAGTTTCCACACTTAATATTCTCCGCCAAATCTGGCAGCGCCCGCTCCTGAAATAACTTCAGGTTGGTGCCCAAGGTCTCCCGGTTCTCCCCCTCTAAAACCTTCAACAGCAAATTGAGCTTTGTTACCTCAACCGCCTGATGGTCGATGTCCACGCCGAAAATACTGTTAACAAGAATCCGCTTCTTTTCCCGCGTCGTCAGGTACCAATGATCCCCCGGCCCCTGATAGACCGCATCGCTCCACTTTTTGGCCTGAGCCGCGCCCTTCTGCTTGATGTCTTTCTCGTACCAGTCCCGATGCCAATCGAGCAGATATTGATACGCATAGATGAGAAACGAACCCGAACCGCATGCCGGGTCGAGAATACGCAGCGGCGAATGACCCTTGACTTTGCCGGCCACCATCATCGGCGTCTTTTCTTTCAACAGCTCACCGACCGTGTTTTCGACAATGTATTTCACTATATACTGGGGCGTGTAATAAACCCCGCCGGCCTTCTTGACCTCAGGCTTTTCTTCTACTTTCGCCTGCCCGCCACTGGTCAGGCGAATGACCTTGCCTAAGAATTGCTCATAGACATTGCCTAATATATCTGCAGAAATGACTGAAAATTCATAGGGCGATGGGTAATAGAGTGCCGTGATGATATCTTTGAGAATTTTATCGTCAATCTTCAGGTTTAAGCTGATTTCATCGGGCGCACTCGTTACGCCTTTTTCTTTGTGAAAATGAAAAAGACCTGAATTGTACTTCTCATCTGCCTGCTCGAAAAACTTTGTGAGCTGCTTGTAAATCTGTGTGCCGGCTGCGAGCTTCTGCAGCCGGCCGTACTCTTCGATATTACGGTCTTCGCAAATACGTAAAAATAGAATACGGTCGATGGTTGCCTGAACAACGTAATTGAGCGGGTGAATATCAATCGTATTGCGCAGCGCGATGTTTTTGGCGAGATCAGTGCGCCACTCTTCCATTTCTTTTAGAAATTCTTTATCGACGGCGGTTGTACCCTTTTTCTTTTTCGAATCTTTTAAAAAATGATCGAAACTGCCCTTGAGAATCGCATCTTTTGAAAAGATCGAAGCTATGTAGTCCCAGTGCTTATCATACTCTTCATAGGTGCAATAAAACAACCGCGCCGTTGAGGCTTTGTCTTTTATGTTCGGCCGTATTGTCGTATCATAAATAGCGAACTCTTCAAAATCAGTGAGAATCGATACTGGTAGACCCGCATTCCAGGCATAGCGTCGTAGCTGGTACGCGGGCGCGATGTCATCTTTTACATTAACCGATGGTTTTTTCGCTTCGAGAAAAAACTTTCTCTGCCCACCGATACGAAACGAATAGTCTGGGGCTTTAGTTGACCCCTCGACTTTTATCGCATCTTCGTGGATAACATCTTTGTAAGCTTCGGCAAAGCCTTGGGTGTTATTGATATCCCAGCCAAGCTGGTTGAAGAATGGGTCGATGAACTCGATTCGGGCCCGAGTCTCGTTGTAATTATTTCCCTTATATGCCCCTATATTCTGGGTAAACCGATCTACTAAATCTTTGATAGGTGAGGGGGCCGCCACAATCTCAGAATTCGCTTTCGTTCATAAAGTCAAGGCTGTTTCAGAGTCCGGCCATCAATATTTTCGCATCAGATACCCAGAATGCTTATCGGTCCTGACTTGTTGCTCAGCAGCCAGTTTGCGAGGTCTTCACAGGTTTGAGCCAAGATCTTTTTATTCGGTAGCCATTCTCTTAGCCGTGCTTGCTCTGGTGAATCGAAATCTGCAGATTCGGGCAGAGCACGCGAGTCTGCCAATGCCTGATTGCGCAGCTTCTCGGCGTGCTCGATCAGTGCTCCACTTAGCCGCGAAGTTATCGGCTCTTGAATTTCTATAAATTTGTAAGGGTCATATTCTTCAACATGTGTCTCGAATACCTTTTCAATCATGTTCAGCGTCGAAAAACACAGATAGACCGATGTTTCGTTCCAGCATTCACCGGGGTATACTCCGGGAAAGAACTCAAAATAGCAGGTGCCATCAAGCTCAGATTTGTCTCGAATGAGGTGTAATTGCCGGTCTGTTGTTTTTTCTGTCCCCAATCTAAACCTCTTGCCTTGCGCTCATATATCAGCACATGCTTTGCGCTGAGCAAATTCGATACACTGTTTTCTAAGACCCGGCAGGCGAATTTCGTAATCCGCCTCACACATGATTGCCGCGCCTTCGCCTTCGCAGCTTTCGGCGACGAGTTTTTTGGCTGCGTTGAGTGTTTTCTGCATGACCTGCGTTTCTTCAGAAACGACAATCTTCGGCGCGCCGGGTTTGCACTCCATTAAGTAGACGCGCGGGTCGGCGTTGCGGCAGATTTCGAGTGCGCGGCCGAGCGCGCCGTCTTTCGCGTTCTTGGCAGCGCGGGCGCGCAGGTCTTTCGCGGGGCTCGTTGCGGGTATACCAGCGGCGCTGCCGAGTGAGAAGATCAGCATCGTATTGTCGTCGGCGAAATGGCTCTCACGAATTTTGGCCGTCGCAGGCTTTGTGTCGGTCGAGCTGCATGAGAGCAGCAGGGTTGAAGTCATGAGTAGTATCCATATCCGCATAATGTATAAATCCTCATTGGCCTGCGCCGTCAATTTCGAATTTTGTAGCAAGCGTCGGATCAAGTTCCGAAAAATCGAAAAGCCTCGTCGTTTACTTGCGCAAACGACTGCTAAAGCGCGTCGCCGCCTGGCGAGCAGGCGGCTTTGCTGCTTTCCGATTTTTCGGATCCGACGCCTGCCTTCAGTTTCCCCCTGGGAAACTGTTGGTCGTTTTGAAGAAAGTTTATTAAACTGAAGATGTGAAAGGCGCGCGAAAAATTCATCATATTCTCAAGGGTCAAGAGACCTCTGACGGCGCCGGCGTTAAGCTGCGCCGCTACATTGGCACGCGCGAGCTCATGGCACACGACCCGTTTCTGATGCTCGACGCGTTCTACAGCGACGACCCCGATTCATACCTCGCGGGGTTTCCGAATCACCCGCACCGCGGCTTCGAGACGGTGACGTATCTCATTCAGGGTAAAATGGAACACAACGATTCGCGTGGCAACCGAGGCCTGCTCGAACCCGGCGGCGCGCAGTTCATGCGTGCGGGCTCGGGCATCATTCACTCTGAAATGCCGCGGCAAGAAAACGGCATGATGTGGGGCTACCAGCTGTGGGTGAATCTGCCCGGCCGTCTCAAGATGTCTGAACCGCACTACCAAGATTTACAAAAGGGGGATATACCCCGTGTGCAAACCGGCGCGTATAAGGCAAAAATTCTCTCTGGTTCTCTTGAAGGCGTCACGGGTGGCGCGAAGGGTTTTTACGAAATCGACTACTTCGACATTGAAGTCAAAGACGGCCAGAGCGCAGCGATACCCGTCGGCGGCGACAAGTCTGCATTTGTGATCGTCGTCGCCGGCACGGGCGAAGTTGCGGGCGAAAAAGTCGTGCGCGGCGATCTGCCGATTCTGACGAGCGGCGACAGCATTGAACTCAAGGGCGGCGAAAACTTTCGCGTCATAGTCGTCGCGGGCGTACCGATCGCTGAACCCGTTGCGCGCTACGGG
>JAKQXK010000031.1 GCA_029561505.1 Spirochaetota bacterium
TATTCGGTGCACGAAGTCGACGATATTCAGCAAAAACTGCGTGAGCTTTCGCCGTGGCTCTTCATCGGTTTTCAGAATATGCAGTTCTATCGGCTCAAAAAGTCACGATTGCGCATACCAAAAATTTTCGCCGGTTGGGGCGAACGCGCGATAATGAATTAGCCAGCCTTTATTTTTTTAAAGCGGGCGCCGCTTGTTTGGCTTTCTGCTCTTTTTTGGCTTTCAGATCTTCGCCGGTCTTTTGCGCTTCACGCAGATCATTCTCAAACTTTTGCAATATACCCTGTACGCGCGGGTAAAGATCGGCGGTGATGTAGCCCGCATTAAATGAGCTCAGCACAAGAGTGTCGAGCGGGCGTACGAGGGTTTTGTCTTGTTGCAACGCGTTTGCCGCTGCTGGTTTGACCCCAGGCTCAAAGAGGGCGTAGCGCGAGATCAGCGTGTCTTGTTTGTCGGTTTGTTTAACGCTGAACGACCCTTCAAGCGCAGGTAAAACTTTTGTGTCGAGTTCCAGGGCTTTCATGATTTCTGCCAGCGGTGCAGCCTGAGCCGGCGCATCAACCGCGAGAAGCGCGTTGACACGCATTGCCTGCAGAAGCTGCGCATATTCTGCCGCGTGCGACGGTTTGATGCTGAGCAGATTTTCGACATGCCAGACGTTGATTTTTTTGTTGCCCTCGTCTTTCACCAGCATGCGCAGCTTGACGATGCCGCCCGTCTTCTCACGTAACAGCGGGTATTTTATGAGCAGCGCCGGCGCTACTTTGACATCGATCGTATCGACACCGTCATTGCCGTAAGGGTGCAGCGACTGTTCGCGCTGTGCAAAGATGTTATTGATCAGGCGCCGCACCGTGAAATCAGGCCCGATGACAATCTGGTTTTTTTGCCGGTCGAGCAGGTAGCGGCGCGTATCGCCTTGGCTTGCTGCGCCGATGCAGAACTCTTTTAAGTCTGCCTTAAACTGCAGCTTCAGCTGGTTTGGGCAGTCTTTGAATCCGTATTCAGCATCTTTGGCATTTGCTGCGTCGGGCGCGTAAGGCAGCAGAAAATAATAATCGGGGGCAGCCCAGTCGAGCACGATTGTCTTCACGAGCGAACTCGCGTAAAATTTCTTCAGCTGAGAAAGTTCGGCGACGCGTTTTGTAAGGCTCTTGTCGGTTGTCGTAAGTTCGCGCACTTCGATGCGGTAAACCGGCTCTTTGGGTTTCAGCAGATTCTCTTCTTTGAGGATATCATAAGCGACGAGAACCTTTTGCTTATCGGCGAGCTGCATCTCACCTTTATACGAGATGGCGACGAGCTGGTCGGCGGGCCGCGTGTAATATTTCTGCAGCTCGCCGGCTTTTTTTGTCTCGGGCCAGAAAAGTGCCAGCACCAGCACAAAGATAGACCCGACGAACAGCAGCGCGGTTTTGTTCTTGATAATAAAGTTCATGGTGTCGTTGCCTCAGGTGCAGTAGGTGGTTGTGGTTGAACCGGTGGCGTTACCGGGGCAGTTGCGCCATTTGGGTCGATTGTGGTCGCCGGCGGTATTTCGGGTGGTGGTTCAGGTGTGCCCGAGGGGTCAAAATCCTGTGGTTCAGTGCCGCGAATAAACGGCTGGTCGAGCACTTCGTCTTCGCAAGCGCCGGGAAACTTTGATAATAGCCCCGTTGCCGGGCAGAACGATTTTTTCACAATCTGGCTTTGGTCGAAAAGTTCGGCGAAGGGCTGAGGTTTGTTGGCGCCGGTGCGCGTCGACTTAAGGTAATCGGCGTAGCGGGGCGCGCACAGGCCGCTGCCCGAGCGGCCGGCGCCGAGTGTTGTGTTGGCATCGTTGCCCACCCACATGACCGTTGCTTCGTCGGCAACGAGCCCGACGAACCATGCGTCGACGTATTTCGAAGTCGTGCCGGTTTTGCCCGCAACTTCGAACGCCAGCCGGCCTTCAGAATTTCTGAGCACTTTCATTGCAGATTCTGCAGTGCCGCCGCCGTCGACGACTGCCTGCATGAGTGTAATCGCGACATAGGCTGCGGCGGGGTCCATGATCTGCTGCGGTTCTGCGGGTTCGGGGGCCTCCCAGATTTGCCGGCCCTGGTTGTCTTCGATGCGCAACAGATCGCGCGGTTCGACGCGGCGGCCGCGGTTCAGCATGGTC
>JAKQXK010000032.1 GCA_029561505.1 Spirochaetota bacterium
CAAATCGACGAACAGCACGCCGCCCTGGTCGCGGTAACGGTAGACCCAGCCGCAAACGAGCACATCGCGCGCATTGTCGGCAGCGCCTAAATTATTGCATTCGCTACGCTGTGAAAAGTTCTGTAAAGGGGCCGTTTTGGCCGCGTCTGCTGGCATATAGAAAAGGAAAAACCTGTTTCAGAGACAGAGCGTCAACGCTATGTCTGGTAGGTCTAAGGGGCTGCAGAGCAGTCCCTTAGACCTTGTTTCGATCAGAACGAGAACTCCCACTGGCTGCGGTACCGCTGCTCAGCCGAGTTGCCGCCGGCAGGGTTTTGTAACACCAGATGGCTCACTTCGAAAGACAGCTTGTTGTTGTGGCTGTTGGCAAACCAGTTGATGACCCCGGTATATTCTGTCTGGTTATTGCCGCTCGCACTGATATTGGGGTCGACCCAGCCATAACGGCCCGCGATTTCGAGTTCAGCCGGCACAACGTCAAACGCGGCATGCGGAAAATACCCAAGCTGCACGAGTGCACCCCACATTTCAACCTCGCGCGGCCAAGCATTGGTTGTTACGCTCTGGTCGATGATGCGCTTCACATGTGACTCATGCTTAAAATAGAGTCCCTTATAAACCGATCGAATTTCGAATACTGCCTGGTCGACCTTGAACATACCGGCCTGCGCTCCAGCGGTTGAAAATGGAGTGGGATAGCTTGTCCCCGGGGTTTTGCGGCAGCTCGTTGCGTCAGTTTCAAACGCGGTACAGTTGCTTTTGTTGGTCGCGGCGCCGAACGCGATATTGAGGTTCAGGCGCTGCGTGTACTTGTCGTCGCTTTGGGTGAACTCAATCGGGTCGCCAATCGTGTTCCACTGCACGCGCGCTGCGTACATGAGGTTATTGTCGTCGTTCAGCCTCTCGCCGACGCCGCGACCTGAAAACACGCCTACCATATAATTTAGGTCAGCCGGTGTGTTGTCGAACAGGCGGCCCATCAGCTGCACCCCCTGCTGGCGGTCGACGGTGAAGACGTCGTTCAGAATCGAACGGTTCACAAACTGCTGCCGGCCAGAAGACGAAACGCGCTCGTCGTTATAGATTACCTTGCCGCGACCGACGCGCAGCGTCGCCCACGAAAACCGCGCAACGTCGATGTAAAAGTCGCGCAAAATTGGCTGCGACCAGTCATATTGCAGGTTATATTTGAGCCACTTCTTGTATGCGTGCCCATTGACCTTAAAACGCGCCCGGCGCACCAGAAACGAATGGCCCTCGCCTTCGAGATCACTCAGCTGGCGTGGGTCGGCGTCAAATGGGTAAGCATAACGAAACTGCAGGCGGTGCTGCATGCTCATACCAAATTTTCCATCGCCCGAATCAAATGTCAGGCCTTTTTCGCCATAAGTCACGCCGAGAGGCAGTTTATCTGACTTGGCGGCTTTGTCGGTCTTCGCGTCAGCTGGTTTCGCTTCGGTGTTCTTGTGTTCACCGGCCTTTGCCGGCTCGGCGGCCGGGGGGGCAATCTGTGCTTCGGTTGGATTCACCGCCGTGGCAGACGGTTTTTCGCTCTTGCGAGGCTCTGGCGCGTTTGCCTGCCCGAAAAGGGCCTGCGCGCTGACTAAACCAACGGAAAATATACCCAAAAGTGCGTTTCGATTCATGTTCTTAGCTCCTGTAAACGAATGCGGCATTAATTCGTCAGGAGACAAACCGTCAAACAGTAATTCGCTAATTAACTAATTGCCAATCTGCCACATTATTCGCTAACTCGGGTGGCGCATCACGAGCGCGGTCGCCACGCCGAAGGCAAAAACCTTGGTTTCGCTGTGCACGAAGCCGGCGTGTTCGGCCTCGCGCCGCAAATCAGCTGAAGTCACAAACCGCGCCACCGACTCGGGCAGGTATTCATAGGCCTGCCTGTCGCGACTGATCATGCCGCCTATCCAGGGCAGAATTTTCTGAAAGTAGAGGTTGAAAAAGAACGACACGAGTTTCTTGTCCATCGGCGTAAATTCCAGAACTGCCAGAACTCCGCCCGGTTTGAGAATACGAAAGAGTTCGGCAAAGGCCCGTGGGCGTTCTTGCACGTTGCGAATACCGAAGGCGATCATCGCGTGCGAACACAAGCCCGATTGCAGCGGAATTTCTTCGCCGAACGATTCGACAAAATACGTACGCGACATCGCGTATTTGAGTTTTGTGCGCGCGCGCAGCAGCATTTCATTTGAGGGGTCTACGGCAAAGATCGCCATCGCGCTGCGGCGTGCAGCCTCTTGTGCGAGATCACCTGTACCGCAGGCGAGATCGAGCACGACCGAATG
>JAKQXK010000036.1 GCA_029561505.1 Spirochaetota bacterium
GACGAAAGCCTGTTTTTCAGAACCTCAGAAAACAGGCTTTCGTCACGCGGCGGCATTACACGCAGTTTCCGTTATCGGTCAACGCGCGGTATAATGCACTCATGTCGGCTTACAATCCGCCTAACAAAAACTGGCTGCCGATGAGCGAGCCGAATTTTCCCGCACCGACGGTCTTTGAAGTTTTTAAAGACGCCGGTTACAGAACCGCGGTATTGCACACCGCGAGCCTCGACAACTGGAGCTACCGCGATTTTTTGAAGAGCCGGCGCATCGATTATCAGGCAGATATGGCGACGCTCTCGGGTGCAGGTGTCACGAAAACGAGCGGCTTCTCTATCGACGACCGGGCCTATATCGCACCGGCGATGAAGTTCATCGCCGATTCAAAAGACACGCCATGGTTCATCACTCTTATTCCGGTTATGCCTCACCACCCTTATACGATTCCGTTTCCCGAGTTCGAGCTTTTTTCACCAAAAGAAATCGAAGCAACGCCGTCGCGCAGCGAACGCCTGCTCAAAGAATATCTGAACGGTCTGCACTATGCAGACGCGACGCTCGGCGAACTCGTGAAGGCACTGGAAAACGCGAATGCGCTCGACGACACCCTGCTCTGCATTTTTGCCGATCACGGCGAAGCGTTCTACCAGCATGCGGGCAACTACCTGCACGCGCTGCAGCTCTATGAAGAAAACGTCGCGGTGCCGTTCATCATCTATAACCGCAGGCTGTTTACCGAAAAAAAAGTTTACCCCGGTATCTCTCGGCACATCGATATCGCACCCACGGCGCTCGACATCGTCGGCATTAAAGCTCCCCCCTCGTTTATGGGTGTCTCACTCGTCAGGGCGCACCGCCCTAACCTCGCATACTTTCACACCGACTGGGAAAACGACATTTCTGCCGTGCGCGACGGCAACTGGAAGTTCATCTACCGCGCGACCGAAGCGCGCGAAGAACTTTATGATCTTGCCGCCGACCCCGATGAAAAAAAAGACCTCATCACCAAACGCTTCGACATCGCTGCAAAGCTGCGACCCGAAACGCTCAAGGCGCGCCAAACGCAGCGCGACTGGTACATGAAATATCGCGGGCGGTGACTACGCTGACTTCGTCATCATTTTGCTCTTGCGCAGCACGAGCAAAATGATAACCCCTACCAGCGGCCCACCATGCAGCATCAGATCAAACCAATCCATCGGCTCATGCAAATAACCGTCTTTAAGCAGCAGCAGCTTCTGCCACAGATGCGGCGTCTCGCCGAACGGCAACATCGCCATGATGACGGCGCCGATGATCAGGTAGGTGAAGTTGGCGGATTTCATAACCAGAAGATAACAAGGCTGCAGCCTGGCGGCTACTAATATACCGTGGTGGGTATGTGTCCAGCTATGGGCCTACTTGTGGTGAGCTTGTCGAACCAAGCCCATAGCTCGAAGATTGACTCGCCGCACCCCCGGCCCCTCTCCTAAAGGAGAGGGGAGCTAGAACGATTTCCCCCTCTCCTAAAGGCGACGCGCTTCGCGTCTCCGTCTTCGGCGAGTGGGACGGGGGTGAGGTGGCTCCCTTGACCCCGAATTAATTCGGCCGCAAGGGCCTGTATTGGTGCTAAATGTCCATTACGGAGTAAATGTGTGGCTGCCAAAGTTGTGACCTGCACCAATATTTACATCAGAGCCTCCGGTAATTTTCGACCATTGACTCGCGGTCCAAGTAGTTGTCGGCGACGTAACCGTCGCGTTGCGCCGCCAAATTGTGTCTACTGTCGAATTACCAGCCGTGCAGCCGGCGCCGCTAGCTGAACCATCGTTTAACCAGCATGTCTCGGGATCCGTGCCGATATTTGAGCCGAAAACGTCTACATTAACCCATGTGCCTCCACCCGTATCCTTCTGCAACGCCACGTGGTCATCACCGTTGTAGTTTATTGCGCCATTATTTGAAAGGTTGGCTGTGATGCCAGTTCCGACCAATAAGCCCGTATTACAAACAGTATACGTTGCATTATTTGCGAAACTTGTTAGGGCTGTCAATGCCGTCG
>JAKQXK010000043.1 GCA_029561505.1 Spirochaetota bacterium
TCTGCGACGTAGTGGCTGATACGGTCGTCGAGGTTGAGCCTGTGGGCAACGTCGCGCACCAGGTCTTCGACAAATTTTGGGTTTTCGTAAGCCTTTTCGGTTACATATTTTTCATCGGGACGCTTCAGCAGCCCATAAAGCTCGCACGAAGCGCTTTCTTCGGCGATACGAATGATATCTTCTATCCACAGGGTGTTGTGGCCTTCGGCGAGTTCGCTGAGGCGCGCGGTAATGGTAATGTGGCTGCGCTGGTTGTGCGCGCCGTATTTTGAAATTTCTTTCGAGCACGGGCAAAGGCTGGTGACAGGCACTGCCACTTTGATCTGCAGGTCGGTGATACCTTCTTCACATTTGCCGATGAAGGTCACGTCATAATCCATGAGGCTTTGAACTCCGCTTACCGGCGCGGTCTTGTTCACGAAGTAGGTAAAACGCATGTCAATCTGGCCAGCGCGCGACTCGAGCCGCTCGAGCATCTCGGGCAACAGAGCCTTGAACGAAGGCACATCGAGGTGCTTTTTGCGCTCGAGAATCTCGACGAAGCGCGACATATGCGTGCCCTTAAAATGCTGCGGCAGGTAGACATACATATTGAGCTCGGCCACGGTGTTTTGCGTGTCGCCGGTCTTGTCGCGAATCTGAATGGGGTAGCGTATGCTCTTGATGCCGACCTTGTCGATCGCAATGCGGCGGGTGTCGGCGCTTGACTGAACGTCTACCAAAGGCGCTTCACCAGAAACGCCTGCTGGCGCTGTGGCGCCTGCGGCCACAGTTTGCAATGAACTCATGGTCAAAGAGTACTAAAAAGAGCAAAAGTCAGCCAGAAAGAATGATGAATGTCCAAGGTTGGCTGCAGCAGGGCATATTGATTGACCTCGCAGCCGGGGCTTAAAGAGAACGTTATGCAATTCGTGCGGTTAGGCCTGTTGATTATTGTCACATCATGCCAGGCGTTTGCGGTCGAGCTCGAAGACCTGAGAAAGCAGTCGAAAACAAAGACCGATCAGGTTCTCGACGAGAGCAACAAAAAACGCGAAAAACTGCTCGCGCGTTTCGCTGAATTTCAGAAAGATCTTGAACAGCTAAAGCCCGGGCTTGGCATTCAGATGCCGGTCGAGGGGCGCAACGCAGCCAAGGTGAGACTGATCGATCACAACGAGCTAACGGGAATTCCCGAGGCCAAAAAGGTTTATGCGATTGTGACGCAACAATACAAACTCAGAACCTGGCACTCAGAAAGTGACTCGCAGAATCTCGACACGGTGAAACCCGGTGACAAGGTCGAGGTGTTGCTGATGGTTAACACCCGAGAGGCGAATGTGCCGAAATTTGGCTGGGTGATGGTGCGCACGGCTTCGGGCAGCGAAGGGTATATTCCGCAAATGTACCTGAAGAATATTCCCGAACAGGCGACGGTCTCGACAGCAAAAAAAGAAAAGAAATATGTATTTATCACGACGGGGCTTCGCATGCGCAGCGAGCCAACGCTGGCGGGCGAGTTTATTGCGCTCGTGCCGGCAGATGCCGAAGTTGACGTGCTGCGCTATTCGAAAAGCAAAGACACCGTCGACGGCCTAAAAGATTTTTGGGCTGAGATCAGTTATGGTGGGCGAACGGGCTGGGTGTTTAACGGCTATCTGCGCGCCGTCGGGCAGAAACCGCCACCAGAACCGCCGTCGGTGAATGCGGGTGGCTTCACGGTGCCGGTTGATGGTCGTGTCAGCTCGAAGTTTGGGCCGCGCATCGACCCCGTGACGAAAAAGAGCGGTGACTTTCACCGCGGCATCGATATTGTTGCACCGGTCGGCGAACCGATCAAAGCGGCAAAAGACGGTGACGTGTTCGAGAGCTCGACAAACAAATGGTGGGGGCACTACATCATCATCAAACACTCCGGTGACGTTTACACCTATTATTGCCATCAATCTCGAAAAAAATCAGCCAAAGGGCAAAAGGTGAAAACCGGTGAAGTGATCGGCTATGTTGGCAAGACGGGCAAAGTCACGGGACCGCACCTGCACTTTGAAGTGCGATCGGGTAAAGACCCGAAAGACCCGCTGCAATATCTTAAGTGATTAACGCTGCGAGCGTGCAGCGAACATGACGTCGTGGTAGAGATTCATCAGCGCGCGGTTCAAGCGCGCAGCAGCTGGTGTTTTTGATCTTCGTTTCATAATCGACCAGCCAGGCGATCGCTGCGCGCTCAGCCACGTTGTGCTCTGGCCAGTCTGTTCGCGTGAGGCAGGTTTCGATCTGCTCTTCTGAAATCTGGCGTGAGGCGCAGCCTATGGCGACAAAAATGAGGATTAATCCCGTTAACGAAACAGATGCCTTCACAAAACGCAGCACGCCTTCGCGTCAGGTTTTGGCTCGACCGTGGCAAGCATTCGTTTATTCGTGCTGCGTGCGGCGACGGCACTTGGGCAATCTTCAGAAATACCCTGCATTTCATAGATCGGTCAGACTGTTGTTCTGGTGCTGGGTTTTATGCGCGGCAGTTGCAGCGGCCGAGACGCCGGCAAATTTGCGGGCAGCGCTCGAATCGGTTTCTGAACGCACGATTCGCGCAATGCTTTCGGGTGAACCGATCAGCGAAGACGCGGCGGCACGGGCGCTCTTGAAGCGGCAGGTGAGCCGCAAGGGTATGTTTGTTTCGATATTCAACAAGAAGACGCGCCGCCTGCGGGGGTGTATGGGGTCGCTCGTCGCGCAGCGCGCCAATCTCTATGACGAAGTCACACACTGGACAACAATGGCGCTCATGCACGACGCGCGAACGAACTCACAGCCCCAAAATGCCGAATATTTCGTTATTATCTCTTTTATAGAGCAGCTAGAGCCGGTGGTGCATGCCTATGAAGTGAATGCAATACAGCACGGCATTCTGGTGCGCCAGCGTGGGCGCGAAGAACTGGTGCTGCCCGGCGAGGCGTTCACGACCGCATACGCGCTCAAAATGATCGCACAGAAGCTGCAGAACGACGCAGAAGCGCCGGGCAGCGAATATTTCAGAATATATGCCGAACGTTTCGGCAAAGCGATCGGCCTCTTTAAAAAATTTGACGGTGGATACGGTGGGTAATAAGTGTGGTGCTCTTATGCGCCGCCTTGCCCAGCTTGTTCTGTTGCTTTTCGCGGTCACCGGCATCACGGCAGAAAATAATTACCTGACGATATATCCGCAAATGCGCAGCATCGCGACATCGGCGCCGCTTCACTTAAGCGCTTTTGCACGCGGCGGCAAAGAGCTCGAGATTATGCTGATCGGCATCAGCCGCAGCGATTACGAAAAATACAGCGTCGACCCATGGTCGCGGCAATACCAGCAGATTCTGAGCAAGGCAAAGTACAAAGAGAGCAGCGCCGCGTTCAGGGCGAGGTTTAAGGCGAAAACCGGCGCCAATTATCTGCAGCTGAAGCATGGCGTGAAGCCGGGTTATTACCTCATTGTCGCGAAGCTCGATAACGACACCGTCGCCAAGAGCACACTGCTCGTCTCAGACATTGGTATTGTCGCGAAACAAAGTGAAACCGAACTTTTGATACAGACTGTGAATCTCGTCACCGGCAAGAGCCGACCGGCGACAGACGTCAACGTTTCGGCGCCCGCCGCAGCTTCAGGTATCGCGCTGAAGACAGACAAAGACGGGCTTGTGGTTCTGTCTTTCAAAGACCACGATTTGTCCAAAGACCAGCTTCGCATCACCGCAAACGACGGCAAACAAGAGGCTGAACTTTTTTCAGGCCAGACGCCTTTTCCCGACAGCAAATACCAGGTGTTCATCGACAGCGATCGCCCGATTTACAAAGGCAATGACGTCGTTGAATGGTATGCGGTATTGAAAAAAAAGAAATCTGACGGCACGCTGGCCGCAATCGCCGGTGTTGCTGCAGAATACCGCGTGACGCTGCCCGACGGCAAGGTTGTGCAGAAGGGTGCGGTCAAAGTCGACGAGTGGGGCAAATGCACCGGTAAATTCAGAGCTCCGCCTGAGACGGGTGGTTTCGCGACGATCATGCTTTCTGTAGCGGGCGAAAGTCACCAGGCGAATGTTCTGATCAAAGATTATGTAAAACCGTCGTTGCTCGTCGAGGTAATGCCAGACCAAAGCGCGGTGATATTCGGCGCGAAGATACGCGGCAAAATTCGCTCGCGTTATCTTTATGGGGCGATTCCCGAAGGCGCAGAAGTCGAATACGAAGTTTACAAGGGCATCTACCGCAAACCCGAATTCGAGATTCGCAGCGAAGAAAAGTTTTTTGACATTGCGGGCCCAGCGCGCTCGGGTGGGCGCGGCGACATCGTCGATCAGGGCAGGGGCACGCTCGACAAAGACGGCGAATTTGATTTTGTTATCAAAACTTCTGACGAGCACAAGGGCAGCGTGTTCACGATTCGTGCAACCGTCATTGCGAAAGGCGCGCAGAATCAAGAGGTCGACCGCGGTGGCGGGCAGTCGCAGGTGAAGGTGCTCGCTGGGGGCCTGGTGTTATCGCTGCGGCAAGACCGGTTTATTCTGCAGCCGGCAAAGCCAGAGCTGCTGCGGGCGCGCCTCATCGATTTAACCGAAAAGCCCGCTGCGGGGCAGCAGCTGAAAATCGCCGTCTATCAGGAAAAGTGGAAAACAAGGTACGAAGGCACCGCGAAGGGTGAGGTTGAATATACAAAGGTGGCCGACCTGGCTGCCGAGACCGATGCCGCGGGTGTCGCAGAAGTGCCGGTTACGATTGCAGCTGAAGGCCATTTTCAGGTGACGGCGACGGCAAAAGACAGCGCCGGAAACGAAATCAGCGAAAGCGTTTTTTATTGGGTCGCCGGCTTTGAATTCGCGCTCGCAGGCCCCGCGCTCGCCGAACTTTCGGTCAAAGCCGACAAACGTTTCTATAACCCGGGTGAAACGGCCCGCTTCATGATCACCTCGGCGCTGAAGGGCGCCGAAATTCTGCTCACCGCCGAAGGTGACCGAATTTACGAACACAGACTGCTGCGGCTAAACGGTAATTCGTCGCTTTATGAGCTGAAGCTCAGCGCTTCGCACATGCCCAATGTTTATATCTCAGCAAGTCTTGTCGCCGACGGGCGGTTGGTGAGCAGCGTGCTGCCGGTTTTCGTGTCGCCACAGAGCCGCTTCATTAAGGTAGAAATGCAGGCTGCTGAACCGCAATACCGTCCAGGTGAGAAAGTGAAGCTTTCTGTGCGTACGCTGAACGCAGAAGGCAAGGGCGTTGCAGCGTCGGTCAGTCTTGCGGTGGTCGACGAGGCAGTTTTTCTCGTGCAAGACCGGCTGGCGCCATCGATTGAAAAATTCTTTTATGGCCGCAGGCCCAACCGAACACGGCTCAGCTATTCGTTTCCACAGATTTTTACCGGCGGTGACGCGAAAGATTCACCAGAGCCCGAAGCCGACCGCACGAAATTCAGAGATACCGCATTTTTTTCTGCTAACGTCGAAACCGACAGTGCGGGCAAAGGTAATGTGGATTTCATTCTGCCAGGTAATCTGACGACCTGGCGCGCGACTGGCATCGCTTCTGACAAGTCTGACCGCGTGGGTTCGGGCATGCTCAAGTTCATCTCAACCAAAGAGCTGGTGACCCGGCTTTCTGTGCCGCGGTTTCTGAACACGGCGTCCAAAGGCACCGTAACAGGCATCGTGCAGAACCTCACAAACGAGCCACTCGAAATCGAAGGATACTTCGTCGGCAAAGGGCTCAAACTCTCTGGCAAAACCAGGTTCTCGGGCACCGCAAAACCCCGGCAGCTCTTGACTTTCGAAGTCGTCGCATCGGCCGATGCAGAGAGTGCCGATGGCAAAGTTCTGTTCTTTGTCGAATCAAAAGACAAACGTTTCAAAGACAGCCTTGAGAAGCCCCTGCCGGTGCACGAAACCGGCCTCGACCACACTTTCAGCACAGACGGTCTCATTCTGAAGCCCGGCAGCAACAAAGGCGCGCTGACGCTTGAGCTACCGAAGAATTTAAACCAGAAAAATTTTCAGGTCAAAGAATATGGCTTCAGCGTCGTGCCCAACCTCGGCGCCGCGGTTTTGGGTTCGCTCGAATACCTGCTCGAATATCCGCATGGTTGCGTTGAGCAGACCACGAGTCGCTTTTTGCCGAACATTGAGGTCTTGCGCTTCATGAAGCGCCACAACCTGCAGTCTGAAAAACTTCAGGCGAAGCTCACACAAAATATCAGGGCGGGCATCATAAACCTGCTGGCGCTGCAGAACGAAAAACGCGGCGGTTGGGGCTGGTGGCAGAGCACAAACGAACACGCGATCAACCATTGGATGACCGCGTATGCAGTCTATGGGCTGGTCGAAGCGCGCAAGGCAGGCTTTGATGTCGATGCGACACGGCTGAAAAAGGGCATTGCGGCTCTCAAAGACATGATGCTCGAAACCGGCGGTGAGAAGTCGGCCTCGCTCGATGAGAATGATTTTCCGCAGAAAGAGTCGTTCGTCTATTTTGCCAATTATATTCTTACGCGGGCAGGCGAGGGTGATGCATCGGTGAGCGACGCGGCTGTAGCGCTCGCAACAAGCTCTCGAATCGAATCGCTCGGCTGGTCGGCGCAGACGCTGCTTGCAGAAAAGCGGTTGATCGAATATGCAGAGCTGCGCCGTGTGCTGATGAGCCGTGCAAAAGACGGCAGGTTCAGCGAAGACCTCGGGTCAGACCGGCCGAACACGAGCGATGCCCACTACAGCGCTATTGCTCTCACCGCGCTCGCGCTCAATGACAAGGCAGACTTTTCTTCTGAATACATTACAGCGCTTCTTGGCAACCGCGATATTTCAGGAAAGTTTGTCTCGACCCGCGACACAGCGGCCTCTGTCTATGCGATTCTCGCCTTTTTGAATGCGAATGCCAAATACCTTTCGGCCGCACAAGAGATTACGATCGAATATGCGTCGGGCAAGACCGAAACCGTGACCGTTGCCGCAGAACCTGGGCTTGCAGAACCGCGGCTGATCAAAGTCGACAGCGCAGACTTTCGTTCTGGCAAACCGGTCAAGGTTACATTCAGCGGCGAGGGGCTGGCGCAGGTCTACGCATACGTGAAAGGCTTTGAAAAAACGACCCAGTTCATTGCGACAAATAACGGCATTTCGGTCGAGCGCCACTATGTCGAAGCGGGCAAAGAGGCTGAGAACTCGAAATTCACGGGCAGCCTTGTTGTTGGCGATGCCGTTGATGTAATCGTCAAGGTAAACCCGGGAACCGGTTCGGGCAACTACCTTTATGTCAATGAGAATGTGCCGCCTGGTTTTGTCATTGAATCAGATTTTGACTATAGCTACGGCAGGCGCAACGTCGTTGTGACTGGCAGCAAAATTTATTTCTATGCCGAGAACTATTATGGCAGCGAGACGTTTCGTTATCGCATTCGCGCGGTCAACGCTGGCAATTATCTGATACCCCCGGCGCGCGCCGAACTCATGTATAACGATACGCTGAACGGCTCTTCGGGGGCCGAAGTGATAAAGGTCGAATAATGCGCTCACTGATACCTGTCGCGCTTTGCTCTGTCGCCGCATCTCTGCAGCTGGCCGCCTTTGAAAAAAAGGTCACGCTGCCCATTACGCGCTATAGCTATCCCGTGACGGCAAATCTCGATCGTGCCGCAGCAGTTCTTCAGACTGTAACCATTGCACCCGGTGAAATTTTCTCTCTGAACGCAGCGCTGGGCCCACGCAACGCAGCAACGGGCTACCGCATGGCGCCCGTCTTCGGCGGTAACGGCGTCGGCCTGTCAGAATTTGGTGGCGGCCTGTGTATGGTGTCTTCGATATTGTATAACCTCGCGCTTACAGGTGGTCTTGAAATTCTCGAGCGGCACCCGCACCAGCGGCTGGTGCGATATACCGCCCCGGGGCTCGACGCCGCTCTCGATTTCGGACGCAAAGACCTGAGAGTGAGAAATCCTCACGCTTATGCGGTATCAATCAGACTGACACGCCATGGCAGATATCTGACAGCCGAACTTTCGGGCGCAGGTGCTCTGCGCTATGATATTCGCCTCGAACGCGAAGTCGCGCCTGACACGATTCCCGGTGCAGTTGAATCGGGTTTCAGAGTGCGCACATTACGCATCTTCGCGGCAAATGGTGGCGCGCCTGGCAGAAGAGAAATTCTCTCGCAAGACACATTCTTACCGATCGATTTCACTGCAGAAGGGGAGAAGCCACAATGATCAATGCCCGTCAGGTTATCGTTCTTTGCGCGCTCACTGCTGCAGGTTTGCTGTACGCGAAAAGCAGCGACGCCGCTTCAGCCAGGCGCACCGGTACAGAACTGCCGGTAATCCGCATCAGTTCACCCGCAAGCGGCTGGACAGCGCTCAAGGTCGTAAAAATAGAAGGCGAGCTGGCCAATGCGCCTAAGACCGAAGAAGTTCGCTTCTACCACAACGGGGTATTGCGGCATCTGCCCGTGATCGAACATAAATTCTCACAAGAAATAGTGCTCGGCAGTGGCGCCAACTATATCAAGGTCGAAGCTGAAAATGAAAGCGGCACGGCCAGCGCTGCGCTGAAGCTCGTCACGAACAACGAGGCGATGGATATCAAGGTGATTCTCTACTGGGACACCAATTTCACAGACGTCGATCTCTGGGTGACAGACCCGGCGAGCGAACGAGTCTTCTACGGCAACAGGCGTTCTAAAATCGGCGGCGAACTTGATATCGACATTACGACAGGTTATGGGCCCGAAACATTTACACAAAAATCGGCTTTGCCGGGCGAATACCTCGTGCAGGTGCAATATTACGGCGGAGCACAGCCTACGATGGCGAAGGTGCTTGTGATCTTGTACGAGGGTACTGAACGCGAAAAGCGCCTGGTGATGCCGGCGCTTTTGCACGAAACCGGCGAAGGCATTACGATCGGCAAATTTAAGGTGGATTAACAATTGAAACAGTGCATTTTACTCATTCTAATCTGCGCGCTTACGCAGATTCTTTCAGCTGCTGCCCCAGACCAGCTGATAAAGCGCATACGCTCGGGTGACCGGCGGGTGCTGGTGACTGTCACGCTCGCAGAAATAGAAGCGGTGCAGAACCACAATGAAACATTTTTCTATATTTCACGCGTTATCGGCCAAAAGGCGGTGCGCAGCCTCTTCGGCTGCTTTGAAAACAAGATATCGGGGGTGCGCAAAATTTGCGCCGATTCATTGTATCAGCTGAAGCTCAACTATGTGCACAAGAAATACGTTGTGTTCTTGCTAAAAAGAGAAAAAGACCCGGCGGTGCAGATGGCGCTGCAAGATGTGAT
>JAKQXK010000061.1 GCA_029561505.1 Spirochaetota bacterium
TTGCGGCGACATACTTGCCATACTCAACGGTGACGGCGGGGCTGAGCTTAGCCTGTGGTATTGCGCCGTGGTCGATTTTCTCGGCCGAGACGAGCAGCGGCATTTGCCCCGTCAAAAAGAGCAGTCGCGCCAGCGGCCCGATTCTGGTTTGAGGCACCTCGCGGTCAACGGCAGGCATTGTGCGCACAAACGAGATGAGCTTACCCGCATCTTCGTCTGTCATTGTCGTGAAATCGGTCGAAGGCATAAAGACGAGGGCACGGCTATTCTGCCCAACGCCATGCCGCAAAGCGCGCGCGAAATCTTCATTGCTGCGGGCCGAGCCAACACCGCCCTTACCGGATGTCAGATTTGAACCAGTGATTCGACCGATTGCCGGGTCGTCGATAAAGGTTTTGCCACCCGCATCAACGCCATGGCAGTCGCCGCAGCCCCGCGAAACGTAGAGCCGCTCGCCTTCGGCAAGGTCGGCTGGCGATTTGAATACGGGTATGTGCCCGGCGGTGACAATAAAGCTTCTGCCGATGCGCGCATTGCTCGCAATATAGATACTCGCCACCGTCGCTGAGATGATGAGCAGCAAAATGCCTAAAGAAAAGATGAGAACTTTGACCGGCTTCTTCACGCAACCTGATCGCCAGATTCGTTTGTTTAGTCAAGAGCTTGCGGCGGCAGCTTTTTCGCCACGGTTACGCTGTTACCTCGCGAGTTATAGCGCACCCGGTCAAAAATTCTGAGGCTCATCTTGATGCCACGGCCGTGCGCGAGATCAGGTAACTCTGCTTCGCCGCGCGCGCGTTCGGTTCGTTCTTTGTGGTCAAAACCTTTGCCGTCGTCGGTGATTCGAAAAACGATGCGTGCGGCGCGAATATCATATTCAACCTGCACCTTTCGTGTTCGGTATTCGGGCTGTTTTTGGCGCTCGAGCAAGAATTCGAGATAGTCTTTGCTCTCAGAGATTTCGGTTTTCAGGTCAAAGCCAATTTCGAGGCAGCCATGCTCGACGGCGTTAATCAGCAGCTCTCTTAAACCCAGGCGAAGGGCGTTTGCGGTGCGCAGGTCAATCTGCCGGGGCAACAGGCTCACCAGGCGGTTGCTCAGTTTGTCGGCTTCAATGATGTCACAGCCGATGACAAATCGACCTTTGCTGCTTACCTGAGCCGCCACTGCCATTATATTATCGGCAAAAGCTTCGGGCAATCTTACTGCCCCCCCTCACCGCCAGGGGTGAGGGAAGGGGGTAAAACTAAGCCGACTTCGCTTCGATGTAGGGCATTGATTCGGCGAAAAACTCTTTCGCGAGTTGATCGTTGTCAGAATCGTCGGGGTGAAAGTCGGGCAAAACATAGGGCAGAACGCTTTTCGCGGTCTCAGCCACGAGTTTGAAGTAAGTCGGGATAGATTCGCCGATAGCCTGTGGCAGCGAAACTTTGTTCATCTCTTTGTCGGCGAGCAGGTAGTGCCCCCAGCCGAGGCCGATGTAATAGAGCAGGTAGGCCGACCCAAACACGAACCCAATCATGCGTTCGTGATACGCTCCCCCTGCGACATCTTTGAAAACATCAAAGGCGACCGATTTGTGTTCAATTTCTTCAGCGGCGTGCCAGAGAAACATCTGCTGCATGTCTTGCGGCATGCCTGCAGAAATGTCGCGGTGTTTCAGCACCGTTTCGGCGATCGAAGCGGTATAGTGTTCGAGCGCGGCCGTGATCGCGAGGCCGATGCGCTGCTGTTTTTCTTTGCCCACGACCTTCTCGAGCAAGCCGAACCAGACCGATTCATGGCTGGGTGTTTCATCGTTCGCATACGCATTCTTGGCATACCAGTCTTCAAAACCGGTGCCGTCGAGGCCCATTTCGTCGAGTGTCTTCAAGAATTTCTCGTGCTGCATGCCGTGCTGCACCTCTTGGCCGATAAAAGCCTTCACGCGCTCTTTCAGCTCAGGGTCTTGAATCTGCTTATCGAACCATTTGACGCTGCGAATAAAATAGCGTTCGCCCGCGGGAAAAACCGAATGCAGCGAATTCATGAAATGCGTCATGAACGGGTTGCCGCGAAACCAGTGGCGTTCAAACGTGTTCTCGTGGCCAAACTGTATACGGCGCACGGTGATTTTCTGTGTTGTTGATGAACTTGTGTTTACCATAACTGAGTTGGACGCAAAAATGAACAAAACGTCAACAAAAATACCTACGTACCCGAGTGCACCTTTGGTGCAATCGGGTACGTAAGACATAATAAATTGACACTCTTGTCACTAAACGCATTCAGGCGGCAATCGTGACGAGTCTATCACCCGCTTCAACGCCGATCGCCGTTCTGCTGAACGCCAATGCCCGCTTAGTTACGGAAAA
>JAKQXK010000064.1 GCA_029561505.1 Spirochaetota bacterium
TCATCGGTGCTATGGCCGACGCCACCGATACATACGAAGAAAAACATTCGCGTCTCGAATATGGCGATATGCTGGTGCTCTTCACCGACGGCATCACGGAGCAAGTAAACGATGCGGGAGAAGAGTTTGGCCTGGCACGCCTGCAAGACCTTATCATGCAAAATCATGATCGTTCGGCACAGCAGATCGCTGATGTCGTGCGCGAGGCTTTGCACACGTTTGCGGGCAATTCGCGCATTCGCGACGATGTTTCATTGCTAATCGTCAGTGTGCACCCCCAGTACAGGCAGTTCATAGAAAAATTCAATGAGACAGTCGGCGCAATGAAAAAGCGCATGGTGTCAGATTCGTCGCGATTACTTGAAGAGCTGTGGAAAATGTATCCTGAATTTCCGGCGCTGCCTTTCTTGTCGGCCCGCATCTATTACCAGTTACACGAGTACGAAATGGCAGAGAAGCATGTAAAGCTACACCTTGAAAAGAACCCGGGTGATGTGCGGGCGACGCAGTTACTGGCGGCAATCGCCTTGAAAACGGGCAATCGCTCACGCGCCTTAAATCTCGTTAATCGACTGAACAAAGCCAACGCCGATGATAAAGTAACCAAACACCTTAGTAAGAAACTGCAGTGATGTTTCGGTATAAGATTCGGATTCTGCCTGTTTTGGTTCTTGTGCTTTTTGGGTGCAAAGAGAACCACGAAATTCACCTTGCTGAGCGCGGCCAGATCGACCTCTCAAACACGATTTTTGGCGACCAGGCAGTCTTCGACCTGAATGGCCAGTGGGAGTTTTACCCAAACCGCATCATCGACCCCGAAAATCTGAAGGCGCACGAGGCTGCAAGGCGGTTGGCGACGGTGCCGACGAGCTTCAATCGCTATACCGAATCTGATCTCAGATTGCCTGCCGAAGCCAGCGCGACATATCGATTGTACCTGAATCTGCCGGCACAAATTGCAAATTATACGTTTCGCCTGCCATCTGGGCAAACGGCCTCGCGCTTCTTCATTAACGGCCACAGCGAAGTGCAGAACGGCGTCGTGTCAGAACTGATTGAGCAGGTTCGGGCAGGCTCGCGCATGCGCTATGTGCAATTACCCCTGGCCGGAAAGACCGAAATCGTGATACAAGTGAGCAACGCCGACTCGCATCGCGGCGGAATCAGCAGGCCGATCAGTGTCGCCTCGGCGCGGGCAATGGATCAATTCAGGCTTCGGGCTCTGATTCTCGATATCGTGGTGAGCGTGGCGCTCATGACATTTGCCTTCTATCACATCTTATTATTTCTGCTGCGGCACCCCGAACCCTCTTCGGTATACTACGGCATTTTTTGCCTGCTCGTGGGTACGGGGCGGTTGTTTGTCGGTGAACAAATTTTTGACGACGTTTTTCCGTCAGTGCCATGGGGTGTCAGGCTGCGCCTTGAATATCTCGTGAATGTTCTAGACGCCGCTTTCTTCGTGATCTACATTCGTAACTTTTTTGCAGAGCTTCGCCAGAAACTGGTATTCAAGCTATTAGTATTCTTGTCTGTCCTCTTTTCAGTCGCCACGCTGATCGTGCCTCAGGGTGTCGTACGCTACCTGCGCGAACCTTTTCAGCTTGGTCTCGCCGTTATGGCCCCGATCGCCATCGTCTATCTGGCCAGACTTGCCTTCAGAAACGTTTACGGCGCAAGGGTTCTGACCCTGGGTGTTATGGGTATAACCGCTGCTTTCTTCAATGATGCGCTAAGCAGCGCAGAAGTGATTTCGACCCCTACAGTATTCTCATTAGCAATTCTTGCCTTTACCTTCTTGCAGGCGATTCTGATTTCTGGCAAATCAGTTACTCTTTTTTACGAGAACGCAGAATTGTCGCAGAAGCTGCTGCGTTCTGATAAACTGAGGGATGAATTTCTCACACAAACCTCGCACGAATTGCGCACTCCCGTGCAGGCGATGGTGCAGACACTCGAGAATGTGCGCCGCGGTGTTTCAGGCGCCGTGAGTGAACAGGTACAGCGCACCCTCGCGGTTATCGAAGAGAACGGAAGACGACTCATGTACGTCATCGACGACCTGACAGATTTTGTGCGACTGAAACACAGCGATATTCGCCTGAACGTACAAACCGTGTCGCTAAAGAAAATTGTGCATCCTATTTTGAAGCTCTGCTTGGGGTTATCTGAAAATAAGCAATTCGCCCTTATCGACGAAATTCCTGAAGGGCTGCACGATATTCAAACCGACCCGTCGCGCCTGCAACAGATATTGCTGAATCTGGTCAGCACCGCGATTCGCTATTCGCATTCACCGGCCATTACGGTTAAACTGGGTACGCTGCACGGGCAGTTGGCGATCAGCGTTCTCTATTTCGGCAGCGACCCAGACGCCCGGTTCGCAGACGTGATCGATCTGCCAAACGAAGATGTTGGCCCGCTCGTGACGCAGAAACTCGCTCAGTTGTTGGGCGGCCAATACCATTACCAAAAACTGGCTGAGTCACACCATGCTCTCACCATAACATTGCCTTACCAGCAAATATCAACGCTCGAAGTTCTGTTGAGCAGTTCGCACGCCCGCACCGAATATCGAAAATCAGACGGTGACGGGCTTGTTTCGATGCCTGAACGCCTAGGCGATAGCCCGGCGAATTCTGGCGGGCAAGTGCTGCTCATCGGCGATAACGCCAGCCAAAACAGGTTATTGCAAGACCAATTGGCCTCTCTTGGCAAAGACAGCGTGATCGCAAAAAACGGCGCAGAGGCGATGTTGCAACTTCAAGATCGCGAAGACATAGCGCTCGTCATCAGCGATGTATTGTTGTCAGATGTGTCGGGAATCGAACTCGCGATGAATATTCGGGCCAGTTTTGATATCGGCATATTGCCCATAATTCTGCTGATCGACAACAATCAGGCAGGCGTTGCAGCCAGCGCCTTTTCGGCGGGCGTGAACGATCTGATACGCCGCCCTTTTGAGAAAGCCGAGGTGATCGCCCGGGTGAAAAATGTTCTGCTGCAGCGAGAGGCAAGTCTTGCCCGTGAAAATTACCGTGCGCTGAATCGCGAACTTGAAATCGCCCGTTCGATTCAAGACTCGATTTTACCGAAGGCAAATCCCGGAAACGAAAATTACAAGATCGAGGCCGTCTGCCTGCCCGCGCGAAGCATCGGCGGCGACTTTTATGATTTTCTCGAAGAAGACGGCTTTATCGGCGTGTTGATCGCCGACGTTGCAGGCCACGGGATACCCGCGGCGCTCTACGCTGCGATGCTCAAGATTGCCCTGCATAACTTGCGCGATCAGGCGCGGTTTCCCGAGAAACTGCTTAAGAATCTGAACGACGTAATGGTCGAGCGCGGTGAGCGCACCTTTATCAGTTGTGCCTATACGATGGTGGATTTCAAAAACCGACGGTTATTGCACGCAAATGCAGGTCATTTACCCCTGCTGCTGCAAGAGCCCGGCAAAAGAGCGGTGAAGCGCGTGCACCCGCCAGGCGGGGTTCTGGGCGTGAGAAAGGCCGCGGCGATCACAGTTGAGATGCAGCATTTTCTGCCTAAAACCCGATTGTTGCTCTTCACCGATGGCGTCATCGAACTGGCTAATAAAAACGGCGACTTTTTTGAAGAGAGTCGGCTAATTTCTCTGCTCGAAGATATGCGCGAACAGCCGATCGTTGAAGTCAGAGACCGGTTGCTCGCCGAAATGCGTGGGTTTTCTGAAGGCGGTACGTTTCTGGACGACGTAACCTTTATTATCATTGATCTGTAGGCAGAACTTCCCGACCGTTTTTTTCTCGACGCTGGCAAATGGATTGTGCGCGCGTAACCATGAAAGTATTTAATGGGTTTGTGAGTGCAGTGCTGCTGGTCACTTCGCTCAACGCGAAAGGCCGCATTACCAAAAGCGACGGTTTAGAATACGAGATCACCAAAGAGGGCACGGGCCAGGCAGTGATTTCTGGCCAGCGCGTTCAGGTACACTATTCGGGCTGGCTCAATGTCAACGGCAAGAGGGGCAAACTATTCGATTCTTCACGTAAGAAGAATAAACCCTTCATTTTTGCGCTGGGTGAAGGCCAGGTCATTCGCGGCTGGGACGAAGGTGTTGCAGGCATGAAGCGCGGCGAGAAACGCATTCTTTACGTACCGGCTATGTTAGGTTACGGCTCAAGAGGAGCGGGTGACGTAATTCCGCCTGACAGCAATCTGATATTTGAAGTCGAGCTGCTCGACTTTGAATAACCTGCATGCCAGGTCTGTTGCCGAAATTCGATTGACGAACAGTGTGAAACTTGCCGCGATCTGAGGTACAACGCTATGTTAAGAACAGAAATTACAAAAGAAGGCACTGGAGCCATTGCAGGTAAAGGCCACAATGTGCGGGTGCATTACACGGGCTGGCTAGACGCCGCTGGCGAAAAAGGCAAGAAATTTGATTCTTCTGTCGATCGTGGCAGCCCTTTTGTTTTCGGTCTCGGCCAGGGCCAGGTCATTCGCGGATGGGATGAAGGCGTCGCCGGTATGAAGGTCGGTGAGAAACGCACATTGTTTATTCCGGCTGACATGGGCTATGGCGCCCGGGGTGCTGGCGGTGTTATACCCCCGAATGCTGATCTGATTTTTGACGTCGAATTGCTCGGTATAGACTAAGGTTAATGCTCTTTTCGCGAATACACGTTACCTGTCTTGCGGTCACGCTGGTTTTCGCGCGGTGTTTTGGTACGATCGTCGTACCACCGGTAACCATTACCGGGCAGAAGACGGCAACAGAACGCCAGATTATCGGCGAACAAACCGAACTTGAAAAAGACGTGTGGATGATCTCATCAGCGAAAACTTCTGAGCATGCCGCGCTTGATGCAAAACCCAAAGAAATCCGCAATAGCATGGAACAAGAAAACGCGAATACCTATCGCGCTTTTCTGAAGTTCGACCTGTTTTCGGCGCATCTCGCTCAGCTCAAAAAAGACCGCGTCGTAGGCGAAAACAACAAGGGTTTTGTCTCTAACCTTCTGCTTGAAAAGGCCGAGATTGCGACAGAGGCCAGAAAGAAATATGACGCCGAATTGGCCGACGAACCCGATCTGGGGCGCCCGTACCGCACACTCGTGCAAACCGTAAAAGAAATTAATGAGGCACGCGTGCTTGCAGCGCGCGGTTACGTCGAAAGCCAGAAACGCACAAATAAAGAATTTAAGGCGACCGAAAAAGAAGTGCTCGCTTCGCAAAAAGACAAATACCAGCATTCGGCTCTAAAGGGCGAAATGTTACAAAACGACGACGGCACCTGGGCACCCAAAGAATAATATGTCACAAGAAGAACGCCGGGTGAATGTCGAGTTGATGGGAAAAACCTTCACCATCAAAGGCGACGCAGACCCTGAATATATGGCCAACGTTGCCAGCTACGTGAATGCAAAAATTCTCGAAATGAAGAAACTGACTGCGAGCGACCAGACGAAAATGTTGCTGCTGACCGCACTCAATATTGCCGACGAACTTTTTCAGGCCCGGCGCGGTATTCAGGTCGCACCCGCAGAAGCGCAACAGATTGAAAAACGCACGCAGGCGCTGCTGCGCATGCTCGAAACCGGTCTTGTCGGCCAGTATTCGCCCACGCGCGACGAATCAAACCTTTGAATCAGTTCTGGCGGCCTTCGATCACCTGAAGCAAGACGACGGCAGCAAGCCCCAGGCGGCGATCGAGCTTCTTGGCCGAATCGGCTGAAAAATCAACGCGCATCTGCGGCACAAACGGGTTCCAGGTTTGCTTAACTTCGCCCACCTGAGATTCACCGTAGGTAAACATGAACTTTTGAGGAATTATATTCGCAAGATACCGGCGAACGAGGGCGAGTATCCAGCTGTCTTCTTGAATTTTGCCCACCACAGCATCTTGCGTGTCGAGAATTTCCCATGCATCCATCACGAATGATGACATCATGCCTTTTCTGCGTAATGCCCCGATTTTCGCGCCCGTGGTGGCGTCGGTGACGTCGTACGCGGCGCTGAAATCAAGAATGCTGCGCGCGTTAACCTTCAACATCGCGCGCGTCTGCGCCTCGTCGGCAAATATGGTGATATCTTCTTTAAGTTTGAACGCTTTTTGCTTAACGTAGAGCAACAGATTCTCTTTCGATTCGTCGTAAATTCTGATCGTGTTGCCGAAGAGTTTAAAAAACTTCATTTTCGCAAAATATGTATCGCGTTCAAATGGATTCATGTTTCTCCCAAAGGTTCAGGCGATACCGTTGCTCACTTCTTGTACTTGTTCAGAAGACGGTTTAGTTCACCCATGAGGCCATCAAACCCCTTTTCTTTCAGAACTTTTGCAAACTGTGAGCGATAAGTGCTTGATAGGCGCACACCTTCAACTTCGAAATCGTAAACAAGCCACTTGCCGTTTTTCGAACTCATCGAATAGTTTACCTTGGCCATCTTGCCCTGGTATTCAAGGAGTGTGAAGACCGTAGCCCGCTGGCCTTTGATTTCGTCGCCCTCAAACTCGATTTTGTTGCGGTTATATTTATCAATTTTATCGAGATAAAACTCGAGCACAAAGCGTGCAAACCTTTCGTTGAACGCTTTCTTCTGTTCGTCGCTGAGTTTTTTATAATCGCTCTTCAGCGTGTTTGAACCCAGTTTCTCAAAATCAAAATTGGCCTCGTAGATTTCTGAGATCGCGGCGCGCTTGGCCTTCTTTTCTTTCTTGCTGTCAAGAATCTGCAGAACTTCGCTGACTGCTTTTTTGAGGTCTTGCTGCGGCGTACCTGCGTGCAAAGTTGTCGCTGCGTACAGAAGCGTGAAACTGAGAAATCCGACTTTTGAAAAATGGTTCATCTAGTCTGCTACGTTCTTTCGTGTATTCTGTAAATAAATATCGCGAAGAAATGCGTACGGGTCAATCGAGTCTTTCATGAGGTTGTCATAGGCATCGGGGTCGAGTGAAGTCTGGTTGACCGCGCGCACCGTATACGTGCCCGCAATGATCGCGCCCTGTACCCAGATATTCTCGGGCTGAATGTAGACCGGCACGACGACGGTTTGCGGTTGCAGCATGAGATCGCCTGCAAAACCAAACGTGCCGCGAACCGTGCGCGGCCCGATGAACGGCCAAACGATATAGGCACCTTCGGGAATGCCCCATTTGCCTAAAGTCTGGTCGCTGTCTTCGACTGTCTGATCGAGAGCAAAAATTTCACGCGAGGCATTGTAGACCCCCAGACCGCCCATCGTGCCGTTAATCGCAAAACTCAGGGTCTCTTTGCCAGCACCCGCCAGCTTTGCCTGCAGCAGGTTGTTGATGAGCCTGCCCGGGGTATACGCCCAGGTAATAAAATTGTCGAGCCCAACGCGCAAGAAGCGCGGTGTGATGAAGTTCCAGCCGCTGGCGAGCGGGTAAATGCCATAGTGAAAGAAGAAGTCGTTGAAGGCGTGAATTTTGCGGTTATAACCTTCGTACGGGTCATGTATCACGAGCTCTGGCTCGCTGTCAGATTCGTCTTCAGGTTCGGCGGCCGCGATGGTGCTTTTGCCAGCTGGTGAGGATATCTCACTTGAGGCGACTTTTTTCTGTGACGTAGAGCATTGAACACAGACAACTAGAGCCAAAAAAATGACCACTGCAAGAATGCGCACAGACAGCGATTCGTATGATTGCGGGCAACCGTAAATCAAAAGAGAAACTCATGGCGGCAAAGCCGTCTAAGCCTGGCCGCGCAAATAGTTTTCAGCCTGTCTCAGCGCGGTGCGCTGGTGCCAGTGCAAAACGCTTTCACCAACCCCCTCGTTGCCTTGCATGAAGTTACCCTTTCGCTTCTGACGCAAGATTCGAGCGACCAGCTCTTAGACGCCTTGCTCGACCGCGCAGTTGAATTTACCGGGGCCGATTCGGGAACAATTTCAATTCTCGACGAATCGCGCAAGTTTCTCGAGATTAAGGCATTTCGCGGTTTTGAGCAAGATCTGCCGAAAACGGTTAAGCTCAAAATCGGTGAAGGCGTCACCGGGCGCTGCATCGTCACCGGCAAGCTGCGTAACGTTGGCGACACAGCGCAAGACAAGTATTACATCGCCGTAAGGCAAGATATTCGTTCAGAGCTGGCGGTTCCGCTCAAAGTTGGCAGCAAAAATTTCGGGGTAATCTCGGTTGATTCAAAGCGCCTCGATGCTTTTAACGCCGAGCACGAAGAATACCTGCAGATGCTCGCAGACTACGCGGCGCAGATTTTTACGACAACCACCTCGGTCGAATCGCTGAGCCATCGTACGCATTTGCAAGATGTGCTCTTACAGATTAGCGGTGTCTTGGGAAAATACGCCGACGTGCGGCTATTCTTCGAAGAAGTGATTCAGATTCTCGCGGATAAACTCGGCGTAAGGCGCGCTGCCATTTACCTATACGATTCGGTTACCAATGAACTCGCTGTCTCGGCATCGCTCAACTATTCCGCAGAAGAAATCGAGCGCGGCCGTTATACGCCAGGCGAAGGTGTCACCGGCAAAGCCTTCAAGCAGCGTAAGGCGATCGCGATACCTGACATTTCTCAAGACAACCAGTTTCTGAACAAAACAGGCCACCAGCGCGAAGAGCTCGTGAGCTTTTTCGCCGCGCCTTTCTTCGAGGGCGGCGAACCCCGTGGCGTCTTCGATATGGAGATCAAGTTTCAATCGCAGACTCGTTTTGAAGACCATTCATTTTTGGCACAGATTCTCTCTTCGCTGTTCGGGCAAGCGCTACAGATCGAAAAGCTCGTTCAGCAGAGTTCTCGTGAGACAAAAGAAGAGAACATCATTCTGCGCCGGCAGCTCAAGAGCACCTTTGAGTTTGAAAGTATTGTCGGCGCACACCCGCGTATGGCCGAACTATTCGCGCGCATGAAAATGGCGGCAGACTCAGCGAGTGCTGTGCTCGTCACTGGTGAATCAGGTACCGGTAAAGAACTCATCGCCAGCGCCCTGCACCAGAACAGCATTCGTTCGGCAAATGCCCTGGTAAAAATCAACTGCGCGGCGATTCCGGCAGATCTGCTTGAAAGCGAGCTTTTTGGCTATGCACGTGGAGCCTTTACCGGCGCCGTTGACGACTATAAGGGCAAAGTTTTGTCGGCGCATAAGGGCACGCTGTTTCTCGACGAGATCGGCGAACTCGATCTCAAACTGCAGGCGAAACTCTTGCGCGTTCTGCAAGAGAAAGAATTTTCACCACTCGGCAGCAATAAAGTTATCAAAGTCGACGTGCGCATTATTGCAGCAACGAACGCTAATCTTGAACAGGCGGTGAAAGACAAAACCTTTCGCGAAGACCTCTTTTACCGCCTCAACGTCGTGAGGCTTTCGATTCCACCTTTGCGCGAGCGGCTTACCGATTTGCCGCTGCTGATTCAGCATCTGCTAGAGAAGATCTGCGAACGCAATAACAAACCGCCGATGGGCCTCAATGAAGCGGCGCTGCAAAAACTGCAGACCTATGCTTTTCCCGGCAATATTCGTGAGCTCGAAAATCTGCTTGAACGCGCCGTCGTGCTGAATAGCAAGAAAGAAATCGACGCCGTCGATATTCAGCTCGGCGATGGGCTCGTGACTGCGGCGACAGCCAGTGTCGGCAATGAGACGGCCGCGGGCTTCGACCTGCGTTCTTATCTTAAAGAGCAAGCCGCACTCTCTGCCGACGGCAAAATATTCGAGACTGTCGTCAACGCCGTCGAAAAAGAACTGATCCGCATTTTGCTGAACCACAACCAGTTCAACAAAAAGAAGACTTCTGAGGCTCTCGGGGTAAACCGCGTGACGCTAGATAAGAAAATTCAGCAATTTGGACTTTTTGAGATTTGATGAAGAGATTATTTTCGCTCGACTCACAGACCGCCTTCGACCGATAATCGTTTAGGGCGCATGGCTACTAAGATCGTCGTATTTGAACCCGATGGTATTTACCGCACCATTATTGAAAATATTCTGTTGAAGAATAACTATACGCCCTATTTTGTCGAAAACTCGGCAGAATGTAAGGTGGTCGTCGACGAGGTTCGGCCCGAAATCATCATCGTCGACACAAAAGCAGCCAAGCCGCACGATTTTCGCCTGCTCGCAGACCTCAAGGTGCTGAGCAAAGCACCCATCTTACTCACAACAGATGAAAATGTCGACGACTACATGACTGCACTCAATAGCAAGAATATCACGATCGTGCTGCCCAAACCCATCAAGAGCGCAGAACTTGCCCGCGTGCTCGAAAACCTGCTCAGCGTCGATGCCCGAGTTTGGTTCGGAATCCACAACTATATACCCGACCTCAGAAAGCTGAGAAAGATCGAGCTCAAAAGATCAACGCAGGTGCGCACGTGTATTAAGACGATTCTCACAGAGATGCGCGCGTGGGGTTTCAATTTCAGCCAGGAAACCGAAATGGATCTCGTCTGGCAGGAAATTCTGATCAATGCCGTTTACCATGCGCACGGTTATACGCAACAGAAGAAAGATCGCGTGGCGATAGAGCTGCCTGACCCATACCGCGTTGAGGTGGCATACGGCGCGAGCGAACATGCATTTGGCATAGCCGTCAGAGACAACATGGGTACGCTGACCCCGCGCATTATAATTGAGGCACTAAACCAGACGATTGAACAGCAGCGCCTGATTATGAAGGCTGCCGAGACCGGTGACGATATTTCTCAGGTTTTGCTCGATCGCGGGCGTGGGCTCGACCTAATTCGCCAGCTATCGGGTGAGTATTATTTCATAATTGACCCCGGCGTTTCGACCGAAGTTATTATTATCTATGACCGGTATTACGAAAAAGACGATGCGGTCGGCTCTCTCAAGATTTTTGATCTTTCTTATCACCTCAGCGCTGCCTCAGCTTAACGCAGCCGACAAAGCGGGCTCGACCGCCACAGGGCGCCCGCCCGTCGAGGTCACGTTTGCCGGCTTAAGGGACGAGCGCATGGCAACCAGCTGCCTGAACGCCATTAACCGCTACCGACAGCGCCAACTGGTAATACCCGAAAAAGGTGACGGCGATTACCAGATCGTCATCGAGAAGAAAAGACCCGGCTATCAGGTGCGCGTCGAACGCATGGGAACAGCGCTCAAGACGGCGAGGGCGCTGTTCGACTACGAAGTGTGCATCGCCGCAGCCGCAATTGCCCGAGAGGCAATTGCAGATGAATAGCGTCGTAGAATGTCTGAATTACCCGTCTAAGATGTGCAGGGTTGAGAAATGCCCTACCTCTTGAGATTCGCAACTACACAGGCAACATGAAATCCCGTTTTAGCATCTTCTTTTTTCGGCTTTGGCTCCGCTGTTTGCGCAAACGATGCCCGCAACCCTCGCGAATGTTGAGCCACCTAAAGGGTGCACCGCCGAACTGCAGGGTAATCGCCCGAAAATCTATATCGCCAATTTTTACGTAACTTATGGCAAGAAAGACATGGGCAAGGCAATCGGCGACTTCATCGCCGAAAAATTTGAGGCCGACGGCCGCCTCGAGGTCATCTCACGCAGCATGATCAACGAAGAGATGAAGACCCTTCTAAACAATAAGAAACTGAAACCTGAAAAGTATCTCGCGCAAACCCTCGCGTACGCAGCGGGCAAGAATGCCGATTGCGTCGTGTTCGGCCGCATCTCTAAGAACAAGAGCAAAGTCGCCTTTCTCGTGCGCATGGCTGCGGTTGAATCGGGAGAAAACCTGCGCAAGGTAGACACCGAAGTTGAGGTCAATGAAGCACTGAAATTTCTCGAAACCGTAGGTGATTCTTTTGTTACTTATTTTAAGACAGCGCCGCCAAAGGTAATCGCGCAACCCGTTATAAAAGAAGAGCCTCGTGCGAAACCCAAAGGTTTTTATGCGGCTGCGTCAGGTTTGGGCCTTATGCCGTTTGGTTTTGTCAAAAACGGCTTTAATTATGCTGCCGGTGGCAGTGCTGAGTTTGGCCACAAGGGAATGCTACACAAAGACATTTTCTTCGGCGTCAATCTCGAGTACTTATATTTTGCGCCTAAAGACGAAACCTTTGTCAGCCTCTATGGCGCAGCGGGTTATGGCCTCGCGGGCTATGAATACCTAACCTATGACTGGTTGCACTTTCAACTCGTGCTCTACGGCGGCTACCAGTTCGGTCGCCTCGTCGGGGCGGTTGAGGCGGTGAACTATGGTTATGGCATGTTCATGGCCGGCACACGCACCGTGATCGACTTTAACAACAAATTCTCGCTGATGCTCGAGCCGCGCTATGTGCTCTCGATCGCCGGCACGACAATGATTCACTCAGCAGCCGCAAGCGTCGGTGCACTCTGGAGGTTTTAATGCGCAATATGAGGATCTATACCGTACTCGTGGGTTTGACTCTGCTGCTGGCGGCTTGTACCTCATACGAAGAAGCATTCAACCGCAATCTCGATAGCACTGGCCTATACATTGCGAACTCCTCATCGAACACAGTGTCGCAATTTGCCGCCGACCCCAAATCAGGAATCTTAAACGATCTCGGCACCATAGCGGCAGGCACAACACCCGTCTACGTCGCCGTCAACGCAGCGGGCACGTTCGCGTACGTCGTCAACAGCGGCAGCAACGATGTGTACGTCTATTCGATCAACACGAAAACGCGCAAACTCGCCTTTGCAAGTTCGGTGGCAACGGGCACGCTGCCGCGTATGATCGGCCTGCACTCGGGTGGGAAGTTTGCTTATGTGGTGAATGAAACGAGCAATACAATTTCTGGGTATTCGGTTGATGCGACGACGGGCGGTCTGACCGCTCTCGGAGCGGCAGAGCCGACGGGTGTCTCTCCTTCGCGATCAATGACGATCGTTACAGGATTCAACAGCTATTTGATTATAGGGGATGCAGACTCAGCGGGCCTCAGCCTCTTTACGATCAATACCACAACTGGCGCACTTGTC
>JAKQXK010000083.1 GCA_029561505.1 Spirochaetota bacterium
TTGCAGTCGTCGAGTTCCCATGCCTGAATGACCATCTTTGAAATAAAACGCTCTTTGAGCGCATCGCTCATTGCCCGGGGGTATTGCAGATAAAATTCAATTTCATCTTTGCCCTGAAGGCGGCCCGTCACCGAGCCACCCGTAATCGTGAATGCTCGTGCCACGTTGTCGGTTGCGGCGATTTTTTCGAGAGCTTCGATGATATGCGCCGGGTCTTTAACCCCGGTGTAAGGCCGCCCTTCGCGCTTTTGCTGACGCCAGTTATGGTTGATGTCGCAGAACTGGCACTCTTCGTCTTTACCAAAGTACTGGCAGTTGCGAAAGACAGTCAGATAGATGAGATATCCCCATTCGATTGCCGGTGCAACTTCACCGATGGGTTTTTCAAATGAATATTTTTCTTTGTAATAAGCGGGAATCGGCGGATAGATAACGTTCGCGAGGCTTTCACCACTGAGAGTCAGTTTCACCCTGCCCTCGGCATCGCGGTCGACCACGTAAGGCGAATCGGGATTCAGGCGCACCGAAATAACCGTTGCCTGCACGGCTGCCACCCCCGGAATATTTTCATCGGTGAAGATGCGTATTTCTTCGGGAACGTGTTTGTGGTCGGGCATGTCTGCAAGCGGCGCCCGGTCAAAGGTGAAAATAAAATAGTCTTTCTTCTTGAAATCAACCGCGTCGAGGGCAGCAGCGGAAAATGAAAGCCCCTGGCGCAAAACATCTTGTTTGATCACCGCCTCGAATGGCAGATCGGAAAACTGACTCTGCCAGAGTTGAAAGAGTTCGCTTGCTGTGTAGAGGTCACGTACCGATGTCATGTTTTTTTGCCTGATGTTTTGCTGCGCGCTGAAGCGTGCTGCCTGACATCAGGCCAATTTCAAGCTTCCACTTGTCCGGTCGTCTCAAAACTGCATTTGCCCATATGAAGAAATTTTCGGTTTTTGTACTGGTTTATACTCTCGTGGTAATTCTTTTCGGGGCATATGTGCGCATATCGGGCTCAGGCGCCGGCTGCGGCGAGCACTGGCCAACCTGCGAAGGTGAAGTTGTGCCCGGCGATCTGATCAAGAACCATGCGAAGACGATTGAATATACCCACCGACTCACGAGCGGGCTTTCAGGACTCTTGGTCATGGCTCTTGTCGTCGGCGTGCTGCGCCTGAAAGACAAAAACCCCGCAGCGCGCCGCTGGGCGCTCTTGTCTTTGCTTTTTATTATCAGCGAGGGCCTGCTCGGTGCCTCGCTTGTGTTGTTTCGCTGGGTCGGAATGGATGCCTCGATCGGCCGGGGACTCATGATGCCCCTGCACCTCGGCAACACTTACCTGTTGCTGACCGCGCTGGCGCTGACGGTCAAGGCGCTCTATGCGGCCACGACGATACAGCTGACGCAAAACCGGGCGATCATGATTGGTGCCGGGCTATTGCTCGCAACGGGTATGTTCGGTGCTATCGCCGCTCTGGGTGATACGCTGTTTCCCGGCACGAGGGGTTTTGTGACCGAAGGGCACACATACCTGAAGCTCAGAAATATACACCCGTTCATCGCGGTGCTGACAGTAGGCCATATTCTGGCTGTCTCAATTAAGCGCCGCGACGAATATGTCGGTGAAAACATTGGCCGCTGGCACATCTGTGATATCGTCGCTTTTCTGGCGGCGCTTCAGGCAGTCATTGGGGTCGCGAATATTGCGTTGAGCGCGCCTTCTTATATGCAAATTTTGCATCTGCTCGGGTCTGATTTTCTCTGGATCGTGCACAGCGTCTGGTTGTTCACGCCTGCCCGTAAAACGGTTGCCACCGGCAACTGACGGCGCACCTACGAAGAGCGATGCACGTACCTTACGAAAAGCCTTTCGCCGATTTTCTGCGTTTTGTCGCCGATTCTTATGGCGAGGCGGAATATCCCGAAGCGTTTATACCTTACATCGCACATAAGGCGACCGCCGGTTATGTGATCGAAAAGTTTTTTCCCGAATTGCAGGCAGAATTTATCAAACGCGACGGCGAATTCGTATACGCAATCTCTGAACCCGGTTGGAAAAACTCGCCGCTGAATATGAAAAGTGAGCTGCGCGCAAAGAGCGACGGCACCTTTGAACTCTATGCAAACAAGGGTTTTGTGCTCGATGCCGATTTGGGCGTTTTCGCAGTCAAACATGAATCAGAGTTCGCGCTCGTCATTGTCGACACTGACTATTACCGCAATTCGCGCGTGGCACTCGAGATGCCAGAAGCGACATACAAAGTCGGGCCAGATAAGATTATCACCCATTACCGCTGCGAATTTACGGCAACGCTGGATATTGTGCCCTTTCGCAGAATCAGCAAACGCGATATTTTACTGCTCTCGCGCGCCGTAGTATTCAGGGAGCAGGTTGCGTATGCCGTGCTCGCTGCAGCAGAGGCTGCAAAGCACCATGATATGTCGGGCCTCAAGTCGCGTGTTGATCTGCTCTGCCAGCGCGCAAAAGAAGAACCTGGGCATGATGATATTGCCGTCGCACGCGAAATCTTATCCGCGGCGATCGTGCGCATTCTGGCAGAGCCCAATGCTCACGGTTTTTGGAAATGGCTGTCGCGCTTTATTAAACCCGATTAGATCACGCCGTTCGGGTTCTGACGCTGAACGAGTCAAAAAACTCGGTGTCCGTTGCCGACAGGTTCTCTTGTTTAAGGCCCATCTGCTCGAAATAGCCTGCCAAAATACCGAGGTGGATTTTCTCCTGGTCGTCGGCTGCGCGCAGCTCGGGCGATTTGCTGAGACTCTGTTGGTATTCGTGCATCACGCTCTCTAAGAAAGCAGCCGGGCGACCCGGGAAAACCATACAGGCAGCGACAAAATCAAATATGACGGTTTCGCAGATTTTTTCAAACTCGGCATCACCTTTTTCCCAGTGATCAGTAGCGATTTCTGAAGCGAAAAAGTCACCCCAGGTCGTGACATCAGGCGCAACGCCGAAACGGTCGACTATGCGGTCGAGCTCTCGTTTTTCTAAATAGGGTTTCGTTGCGAGCCGCTCTGCAGTGGTCGCAACCGCGACGAGATTTCTGAGCTTGCGCGGCGTCAGCTTCTTCTGTAAGACGAACGACTCAAGCGCACGACGCATTTCCATGCTTAATTGTCGGCGGTTTTTGAGATCGGGTAAGCGATTTCTGCCCGCCGGTCAGACGTAGATCTCGCTGCCTTTAGCCTTGAACTCCTGAGATTTTTCTGCCATTCCCTGTTGGGCCAGCTCGCGGACATCTTGCGTGATCTTCATTGAGCAGAAATGCGGGCCGCACATCGAACAGAAGTGCGCCTTCTTCATGCCGTCTTGCGGCAGCGTCTGGTCATGGTATTTGCGCGCCGTCTCGGGGTCGAGCGATAGGTCGAACTGGTCTTCCCAGCGAAATTCAAATCGTGCTTTCGAGAGCGCATCGTCGCGATCACGTGCGCCGGGATGGTTCTTTGCTAAATCCGCGGCATGCGCAGCAATCTTGTAAGTGATCACCCCGGTTTTGACATCGTCTTTATCGGGCAGGCCCAGATGCTCTTTGGGCGTCACGTAACAGAGCATCGCAGTGCCGAACCAGCCAATCATTGCAGCACCAATCGCTGAAGTGATATGGTCATAACCCGGCGCAATATCGGTGACGAGCGGGCCCAGAGTATAAAACGGAGCTTCATGGCAGATTTCCAGCTGCAGATCCATGTTTTCTTTGATCTGGTGCATCGGCACATGCCCTGGCCCTTCGATCATTGTCTGCACGTCGTGGCTCCACGCGACTTTGGTGAGCTCGCCCAATGTGCGCAGCTCGCCAAACTGTGCCTCGTCGTTCGCATCGGCTGTCGAACCCGGCCGCAGCCCATCGCCCAATGAAAACGACACGTCATACTTTTTCATGACCTCGCAGATTTCATTGAAATGCGTGTAGAGAAAATTCTCTTTGTGGTGCGCCAGGCACCATTTCGCCATTATCGAGCCGCCGCGCGACACGATGCCCGTAACCCGGTTCGCTGTCAGGGGAATATATTTGAGCAGCACGCCGGCGTGTATGGTGAAGTAATCCACCCCCTGCTCTGCCTGCTCAACCAGTGTCTCGAGGAAAATATCGATATTCAGGTCTTCAGCCTTACCCTTGACCTTTTCGAGCGCCTGGTAAATCGGCACCGTGCCGATCGGCACGGGCGAATTGCGCAGAATATGCTCGCGCGTCTGGTGAATGTTCTTGCCGGTCGAAAGATCCATCCCCGTGTCTGCGCCCCACTTCGTCGCCCAGCGCAGCTTCTCCACTTCTTCGTCGATCGATGATGCGAGCGCCGAGTTGCCGATATTCGCGTTGATCTTCACGAGAAAGTTGCGACCGATAATCATCGGCTCGAGCTCGGTGTGATTGATGTTCGCGGGGATAATGGCGCGACCGCGCGCCACCTCGCTCATCACAAAATCGACCGCCATTTTTTCGCGCATCGCGACGAATTGCATCTCTTCTGTGACAATGCCCTTCTTGGCATAGTACATCTGCGTTGGGGATGCATCGCCCGCCGCGCGCCGCGCCGCCACCC
>JAKQXK010000087.1 GCA_029561505.1 Spirochaetota bacterium
TCTGCCTTCAGCGCGAAGCCCATTGCCTGCAGCTTTTCGGTGTCGTAAAAATCTTCGGGTTTGAAATTTTTCGCCTTCGCATATTCGCGCCAGATCTTGTTGTCGATGCGCACGTAGTTATATTTATTTTTCGTCAGTTCAAAAATCGATTCGCCGATCGAGTCGGTAAGCCATTTGACATTCGGGTCGCTTGACTCGTTATAGAAATCGAGAAAGATCAGCTTCTTAATTGCAGGTGCTGCGGCCTGCTTGTCAGCTTCGATCACTATCGGCGCGGATGTTTTGGTTTTCTGGTCTTCTGCGGCAAGTTGCGGCGGCTGCACAACTGCCATGACGCATATGCACAAAACGACAATCTGGCGCGCTTTTGCCTGCCACATAGGCGTACATTATTCTGTTGCGGCGCATAACGCGTAAAGTAGATTGGGCTTTGCAAGGCGAACAGACGTTCACCCTTATTTTGGCCCGGAGCATACTCGTGTGCCTATATACCTTCGCTCGTAAATAATGCGTGAAGGGGAAATTTTCTAATGCGAAAACTGAGCACAATCTCTCTCTTGGTACTGGCGTTGACTGCACCCGCGATGGTGTCAGCTGCGGCGGCCAAAACAACATACCCGGTCGTGTTTGCTCACGGCATGGCAGGTTTTGACGACCTGTTGGGTTACGATTACTGGGGCGATGACTATGGCGTGTTCGTGGGCGACCCCTGCGATGCGTTGCTTGAAGTCACCTGCAACGGTAACATCAACAGCGGCCAAAAGGCATTTCAAACACAGACTTATCCTTTTCAGTCATCTGAAGTTCGTGGCCTCGACGTCGCGAATCAGGTAGAGGCATACATGACGTCGCAGGGCGTCAGTTACATCAATCTGGTGGGCCACTCGCAGGGCGGCTTAGACATTCGCAAAGCCGCGAAGGTACTTTACCAGCGCAAAGGCCGTCAGGTAGTGAAGGTATTGATTTCGATCTCATCGCCTCACAGGGGCTCACCGGTCGCGAAGTATATTCTCGATCTGAAACCGGGTGTGACGAATGTCGTCGCAGCTCTCGCAACGATCTTCGGCAACTCGATCTATCGCAGCGGTAACGACGCGTTCGCCGGTGCGAAGCAGCTCGTGTACAACGATTACAGCGCAACCGACGGTTTAACCACCGGCGCAAAGGCGTTCAATGTCAACAACCCTGTCAGCGCCACGTACGCTGCCTATTACGGCTCATTCGTGACCGCACAGACGGGCGTTTCGGTTAACCCCGCTCTCTTTATTCTGCGCAACGGGTTTTTCAATATCGACGGTGACGGCTATTGCATCGACGACTGCGACAACGACGGAGCAGCTGGCAAAGGCGATGGAACTGCGACCGATCTCGACGATGACGGCCTTGTGGGCATCAACTCACAGCAGATGGGCTACCGTCTGAAGCATAACAGTTGCACGCTTTGTCTTGATTATATCACTCAAGACTCGACTACTGGTAACGTCACAAACCTGAACGCACCGACATCGACCCAGATGACATCGGCTTCAAGCGTTATCAATCAAGACCACCTCGACGTAGTCGGC
>JAKQXK010000151.1 GCA_029561505.1 Spirochaetota bacterium
GCGCGCGAGCATGTCTTTATGCATCTTCTCGTAGACGATCGCAAGGTTGATTGCGGCCGAGACGAGCGTGGCATCGTGCCCGAGCGCCTCAATGTAATGAAATTCAGCCGCCTGCAGGTCGGTATGGTTTTGTGCCGCGAGGCCCCGATAAAAACTTTTCAGCGCCGGTGTGTCGACTGTGTCGCCCGCCATGAGGCCGTGCGCAGCCGCACCGCTGAACAAAACCGCGATAAGGTATCTGCGTAACATACCTGTTTTAAAGGTCGGCCCCCGGGCCCAATTTCACGAGCTATTTGCGCAGGTGAGATATCCTCATTTTTATGCGGATGCAGAAGCGCGCGAAGAGCCTGCGTGGGGTTGCGGCTTAGCGCTGTTCAATCGAATAGGCTTTGGTGTATTCGGTGATAATTTCGAGAATAAAACGTTTCCATGAATCGCGGTCTTCGGGATTGATCGCGAGGCTGCGCATGCGCGGTATAACCGGGTTCGGCTTGATCTGCGTGTGCATAATCTCAAGCATGCGGATATAGGGGTCGGTGCGGGCAATCAGCTGATAGAAAGCCAGCTCTTCTTTCACACGGTCTGGCTGCGGTGGAATATAGCCCACAACCGCCAGTTTGGGAAAAAGCGCCTTGTTGTAGAGCGCGGCAAATTCTTTGAATGAATCGACGCGGTCGATAAAGGCTTCGTATGCGCCGCCGCCGATGTTCATGACCTGCGTGACAAGGTCCATCGAGAACTGAATACCCACAGGGGTACTCATGTCAGATACCAGCACGATACCTTCGTCGGGCTGAAAGGTCTTGATCTGGTGTTCGGGCTTGAAGTGGCGCTTCAGCAGCATCACTTTAGAGATGTCGATGTCGCTGCCTTTGGGTATCATGACCTCACCCGAGGCAAGTTTGATGTCTTCACGGCAGATGATAAACCGCCGTTTCTTGACATTCAGGTTAATCGTGCGTAAGGCCTTGACCTTTTCTTCGAGCTCGACGAGGGTGCTCGAACCGATTCTCAGTATATTAGACGAACGTATCTCGCCGGTCGACATAGGAGGGTAAATCCCGCTCATGGCTTGTCGGTGTCAATCAATGGTCAATTTCTCTTGACTTGCGCGTTCATTTTTTATCTGCTTCAACTCTATGTCTAAAGACCACAAAGAATCTGCCCTTGACGGCGGCACGTACGCTCCCTGGCAGCGGGAGTTTTTCAAGAACATAGGCATTTTCATGCAGAACGGCATGAAAGAAGAAAAAGCCCGCGAGATGCTGATACGCTACCTGAAGCTGTCAGTCGAAACGCCGATTCCGCGGGTTATAGAAACTTTTTCTGACGAAACAAAACTCGCCGAAGTTGGGGTATTTACCGCGCGCGATGATGCGATTCGCGACTTCATGATTGAATTCTTGAGCCCAATGCTCAAAAAGTTTCATATCGAAGGCGAAGAGAATCTCGCCGAGATTCTGCCGCTTCTGGGCAAATACCCGGTGACGATCGTCTCGAACCACCTCAGCCATTTTGACACGGCGGCAATTTACGGTCTGCTCTACAACCACAGCAAAGAAGCACGCAAGCTCGCCGATTCGATGGTCTTCATCGGCGGACGTCTCGTGTTTCTGGCTGACTTCACGCGTCTGGGTCTTTATACCATTGAAAGCCTGCTCGTGTGTTCAAAGCGCGACATGACCGACAACCCCGGTATGGCCGACGTGATGACGCGTATCAACATGCGCTCTTTCAGGCAGGCGGCCGATCTGCAGAAGCAGGGCAAGGTTATCTGTATATTTCCAGAGGGTACGCGTTCGCGCACGGGCCGGCTCATTACCTTCGTTGAC
>JAKQXK010000143.1 GCA_029561505.1 Spirochaetota bacterium
TTCGACAAACACGAGGTCGCCGACCCATGAATACCGGTACCTTGCGAGCAGCGGCACCCACCCGAGACCCAGGCTGTACTTGCCGGTGACCAGATAGTGGCCGCCGCCCTCTGCAGAGTTCAGGCGTTGCACGTATTCGCCGACTGCCGATGATGCGGTGGTATAGAGTGCGCGCGCGTTCATCGCCGAAACGAGGCCAAGCGAAAAACCGAATCCGTGCCCCGCATGCAGGCGGTAGAACTTTCCGCCATAGTCGGTGAAGCTGTATTCAGGCCTGAAATCTGAGAAGGTATTCGCGAGTTCACTATTCGCAGCGGTCGAACCAACCGAATAGCTGCCACCAGCGGCCACGAGGTATTCGGGCCGGGCGGCAAGCGCCGCCGGGGTGAGACAAAGCAGAAAAGAAATTCTATTTATGCCGCGTCTGAGTTTTGTTAACGAGTCCATAGATGAAAGTTTTACGGGTCATAGGCGCATTTGCCGCGGCGCTGGCAATTTTTATGGCGCTGCCGCTTTTTGCGCAGAGCGCGCACAGCCGCCTGACCGACCCGACACTTCTCAAGCGATTCGACAACCTTTCGCGTAAGCTGATGTGCACCTGCGGCTGCAACATGCCACTTCGAAACTGCAACCACACCGGCCACTGCAATGCGTGGCCGCAGCGCGACGCGCTCGACAAATTGCTTCTATCAGGGGCAAGCGACGAAGACATTCTGAAAGGCTTTCAGCACGGTTTCGGTACCATTGCCGACAAGGCCGAAACGTTTGCGATGGCGCGCACGCCCGACTATGGTTATATGCAGGTACAGTTCAAGAACGGTTTTGGGTCGCAGATCATGAGTGCGCCGCAGAGCAACTATCTGGGGATATTCGCCTTTCTGGGGTTTGTGCTCTCAGCAGGCATCGCGGCACTTTTCATACGCAAGAAGCGCAAAAAGACCGCCGTTGCCGAAACGATGCAGTTACTTGACGATGAGCACCGTGCGGCGCTCTTGAAAAAAATCTCTGCCGAAGAAACCTGAGTTTCTTAGCGTTCGCGGCACGATTCTTTATAGATAATCACCCACGGGCGCTCTTGGATACATTTAATAAACGATCGGCTATATTCGATCGTCTGCCTTATATTGTCGCGCAGCACCTTGCTCTCGTTATTGAATTTGCCGAGGCTGCCGCGGTTATTCGAGAGCGCCTTCTCGAGCAGCTCCAGATTCTGCGCCATGCTCGCGCTGTTGGCGACAAGCTGGGTCAGGCTTTGCTGCTGCGCGGTGAGAATCTCTTCGCTGTTGCGTGCGATCGATGACAGGTTTTCTTTGAGAGCGTCGAACTGGCCAGATATCGCTTTGAAGTAGTTCTTGGCGCCAGAGGCGGTCGCCTCAAGGTCTTCGCGGTTTTCGGCCACGATCGCATCGATATTGTAGCGCAGCATCGCACCTTTCGCCATAATTTCTTCGGCGACCTGGCCTGCACTCTTGCCGTCAAACCAGCTCGAGAATGAAAGCATCATCTGCTCGAAAGACGGCGGCGAAATGCCGCGCACAACCTGGCCGGGTTCAATGACCGCTTCATTGGGCTTGATTTCGTTGAACTGAATGTTGATGTATTTCTGCCCCATCAGGTTGTTGCTGAAAATGGAAATCTGCGTTTCATTGTTCAGCGGCATGGCACGGCGCAGCGAATTTTCAAGATAGATGCGTACGTAGGTTTGTCGGTCGCGCTGAAAAATTTCCTGCACATAACCTACCTGGCGGCCGCCAGCGAGCAGAACCTTGGCGTTGCGAGTCAGATTGCTGAGAAATGAAAACGCGACATCGATCGTAAAACCGGCCCGGGCCGTATGTATGCGCGCGCCAACGATTGCGGTGAGCGTGATGACCAGAAAGCCTGCGAGCACCCATGCCCCAGCTCTGATCGAAGCGCGGCGTGTGGCATCGAGACTTGGTTTCATGCGCCTAATTGCTTTTGTTTAAGAAAAGAGAAGGGTTTTCTTCGAGCTTACGAAAAAGTTCGCGTGCATGGTAGGCAGCTTCGTTCGCGTTCTTGTAGAGTTCTTCGTCTTGTATCAGCTTGCCGACTGAGCCGCGCCCTGAGTTGACGCGCTGCGTGATCAGGTTCAGGTCGCGCGAAATTTTCGACATGTTCTCGAGCATAATCTGAATGTCTTGTTTGTTCTGGTTCGAAATGTCGGTGAAGTTCTTTGAGAGAATATTGAGTTTTTGCATCAGCGTGTCGAGCTGAGCAGAGAGCGAGGTGAAAGATTCACGCGCCTGCTTGATGGTGGTTCTGATATCCCCGCGGTTTTCGTTGACGATGCCGTTCAGGTTTGCCAGAAACGTCTCGGTTTCTTTCATGATTTCGGCGAGCACCTGGCCGCCGTTCTTACCGTCGAACCAGCTCGAGAAAGCCATCATCATCTGGTCGATCGAAGGCGGGTCGATACCGACCCACTCGTCGCCGTCTGCAAAATAGACCTCATTCGGCTTCGCATCGGGAATCGTGATATTGATATATTTCTGCCCCATAAGGCCCGTCGTATAGATGGCAAATACCGTCTCAACCCGCTTGGGTATCTTGTTCTTCAGGTCTTTGTTGAGAGAAATGGTGACATAGGTTTTGAGGTCTTTTTGAAAGATATGTTCAACATAGCCGACCGGCAGACCGCCCGATATGCGCACGGGCGCGCCGGTTGCGAGATTGTTCAGAAAACGAAACCTGAGGCTGAGGCGCATGCCTTCGCCTGAAACCTGCCAGCGGCCGAGTACTGCAAGCAACGCGATGAACGTCGTCAGTGAGACGAAGGTCATGATGCCGACGGCGATGCGGGTGCGTTTGTCTTTATCCATATCAGAGAATCGGAATAGGGCCTTCGGCTGAACCTTCAACGAATTGCCTAATCACAGGGTCATCCGATTTTTTGAAATCATCGGGCGTACCAATGAGGCGAAAAACCCCGTCGTAGAGCATCGCCACCCGATGGGCAGTGCGAAAGACCGAAGCCATGTCGTGCGATATCACAATCGAGGTGACGCCGGTTTTCGCGTTGAGCGATTTAATGAGATCGTCGACCGCGGCGCCGAGAATAGGGTCAACCCCGGTTGTGGGTTCATCGTAGAGCACGATTTCGGGGTTGAGGGCAATCGCACGCGCAAGGCCCACGCGCTTTTGCATTCCCCCGGACAATGCCGAAGGATTCAGATGTTCGACGCCTTTGAGGCCGACCATCGAGAGTTTTTCCCGCACGAGTTCTGAAATCTCAGCCTCATTGAGGCTCGTGAAGCGACGGGGGCCGAAGGCGACATTTTCATAGACAGACATTGAATCGAAGAGCGCCGCCATCTGAAAGAGCACGCCCATTTTACGCCTGAGGGCATTCAGAGCTTTGTCATCTGCTGCGTGTACATCGATGCCATCGATGTACACAGTGCCGGCGTCGGGTTTCAAGAGGCCAGTGATGTTCTTAAGCGTAACGGATTTTCCCGAACCGCTTTTGCCAATGATATAAATAATTTCACCGCGATAGATGTCAAGATCGACGCCGCGCAGCACGTGTTTGGTGCCAAAACTCTTGTAGATGTCCGCGAGACGCACATGCGTCTCGCGG
>JAKQXK010000162.1 GCA_029561505.1 Spirochaetota bacterium
TCGTTTACCAAGATCATCATCGTTTTTGACTTCATGAAGCGTGCGCTGAGTTTACAGAACATGCCGCCCAACCAGGTGATGGTGTCGCTTGCGCTCTTCATTACTTTCTTTATTATGGCGCCTACATTCGACGAGATGAATAAGAAGGCGATCACGCCCTATCTCGACGGCAAAATCAGCAATACCGGCTTCTTTAAAGAGGCTGCGTCACCCCTGAGAAAGTTCATGATCAAGCAGATTGGGCGCGAGGGCATCAAAGAAATTGCCCTTTTCGTGAGGCTCAGCAAGGCTGAGCGGCCAAAAAAAATCGACGATGTATCGATGCAGGTGCTGATTCCCGCGTTTATGTTGACCGAAATCAAGAAAGCCTTTATCATCGGCATCTATCTGTTCTTACCTTTTCTCATTATCGACATGGTCGTCGCGAGTGTGCTCATGTCGATGGGCATGATGATGCTGCCCCCGGTCATGATCTCGCTGCCGTTCAAGATCATTCTGTTCGTGCTCGTCGACGGCTGGACACTACTCACCTACGAAATTGTCCGAAGCTACGGGTAACCGTAGCTGAGGAGTTTACCCTGAGCGAAGCCGAAGGGAAGCTACGGGTAGCCCCCTTACGCGTGCGCCTTAGCCTGCGCGTCCGCGAGCTTTCTCTTCAGAATGTCGATGCTGCCGAAATTGGGGTCTATGTCGAGCAGCTCGGCGAGCATCGCCTCGGCGCGCTTGAAATTACCCATTCGCAGGTGCAGGTCACAGAGCAACGCCAGGTTTTTCGCGATGGGCACCTCGCGTAGCCGCAGCCGCTCTGAAAGATCGATCGATTTGCGATAATCTTTTATGCGCCGAAAGCAAAGGCTGGCAAAGTACACGAAATGGGCGTCAGCGGGCTTCAGCCATAAATAATCCTGAGCGTATTGCGCGGCTTTTTCATAGTCTTTCGTCTGGTAATAGATCTGCGCGAGATTTTTTACCGCTTCTGGGTAAAACTCATCGTGTCGCAGGTAGCCCTCAATGCGCCTGATCGCTTTGTCGGTATGCCCGGTCTTGAGGTCACGCTTAACGCCGCTCAAGACGGCTCCGTAATCGAAAGCATTGTGGTTATTGCGCTGTTCGACGTAACGTTCGATGCGGATAATCGAAAGGTCGTCCATGATCTCGCCGCGCTGCTCGATGCCACCGACGATTTCTGTGAGCCTGCCTTCATGCTCTTCGATAATGCGCAAAAACAGTGTTTCGTCTTCGTTGATGATACGGTCGCCGTGTTCATCATAACCCAGAATCAGGTCGTCGCGTCCGTCTGAGCCCACAAAAAGTATATCTCCCGGCTCGAGCTGAGTCGTGGCAATCTGCAGCTTACCTTCGACGCCTGCAGTACCAAGCTTACGCAGCATCGTATCGTTTTCGATAAACGCAGCTTTACCATTTCGGTAGAGCACGGCGCGGGGGTGTTCTGCCAGAATATGGTACATAAGACCTGTCTGTTCATCGATGAGACCGAAAAAGCCAGACATCAGCATCGAACCGTCAAAACTTTCGAAAACGCGGTGCAATTCGATAAAAGCATTTTTGAGCCAGCGCTCGGGGGCAAGCTGTTGCATCGCGAGCGTCGCCTGCGTGCGTTCGACGATCGTGTGAAACACTGACCCGAGAACGAGTGCGCCGCCGGCGCCCTGAATTGATTTGCCCATCGCGTCACCGTTCACAAAAGCGATATGGCGCTTACCTTCGAGTTCGATGATGTGCGAAATATTGATATCACCGCCGATGTCTTTGCTCCAGTGGCGAAATTCGAACTTCTTTTTTTGCCGCACGACAGACTCGATGCCCACGAGCGAGCTATCAACTTCGTTCACGCCCAACGGCTTCAACAAAAGCGTCGTTAGAAAATAGTCACCGTCTTGCTGCGCCTTTAACGCCTGCACGTCTTTGAGCGTTGTCTGCAGCTCGTGAGTGCGTTCTTTTACCTTCTCTTCGAGTTGTTCGGCATATTGCTGCAGGCGCATACGGCCGGCCTTGATCGAGCGCGCCATTTTATTGAAACTCTTTGCCATAAACCCGATCTCGTCTTCAACCTGCACTTTGACGCGCGCATCGAAGTTATCGTTATGTATTTCTTTGAGACCCTCAACCAGCCAGTTGATCGGACGCATCAGCGCCCCGCGAAAGAAAATGGAAAAACCAACCAGAATGAACAAATAAGAGGCAAGAATAACAGCGACGAGCGGCCACGTCGCCATCGCTATTTGCTGCCGGTAATAGATATAAGGGTAAGCAACTTCAATTACCCGCTGTTGCCCCTGGTCAACAAACGGATACGAAACGTAATGCTGCGGAAACACACCAGTATAGTTGATCTGACCGCGATAGAGACGCTGCGCACCTGCACGCCATGGCGTCAGCGCTGCGATGAGCAAATCTCTTATTTCGCCCGGTGGTGTGCTCACGATTGCCTCAGCGGCTGCTGCAATTCCCGGAAACTTCTTGTCGAGTGCCAGAATGATGTCGCCGCTTTTTTTCCCGAACTCGGTGATGTTCATCTGGCGCAGTTTGGCAATCTGGTATAGCTGCTGGTTTCTCAGCGCGGCGATGGCTTCGGTAATCGCAGCGCCGTCGCGGTAGTTGCCCCGCGAGACGAGTTCTTGCAGATAGCGCGCCTGCAAGGGTGAGTGCTTCGAAACCTGCGCGACCAGCTCGAGCGCCGCCTTCTTCACAGTTTCAGGTTCTCCCTGCAGACCGAGCAATGCGTCGTTTAAATAAGTTGCCTGCATCTGCTGCAGCAAGGCTGCTTCACTTTCGTAATCCTCACCTGGTGCATTGAGCAATCTGTTCTGCTTGTGGTCATACACAATCTTTTTCACGCCATAGTCGGGTAGTCGCCCGAGCACATAACCTTCACGCGCGCGGCCATACAGCAGCGCGTCAAAATTTCTTTCGGCATCGTGCAGCCAAAAATAGGCAACTGCCTGAAAAATCAGCAATACGGTTAAGAGCGTGATGCCGGTAATTCGCCAAAGTACCGAAGTGCGGTCTTTGGTGACGTTGATATAAATAACAATCGCGCCAAAATAGCCGAACAGATTAAAGATAACTGTCGCGGTCATGAACGTCGACCGTGGAATCAGATTGTCACGGCTCAGCACCTGCAGAATGGCGGGCGGTATCGTCGCGAACAGAAACGCAGCGGCGATCAGCCAAACACCAGAGCGCTCTTCGCCTCGCTCTTTGAAGCCGCGCCAGATGCCGGTTATAATAAAATGCAGAAAATGCAGAAGAATCATGACACTCACGGCCTTTTGCGCAGGCAGCGAATCTGAATCCCAGAAATGGCTGTTGAACAGATAATACAGAGGCGAGGTCGCCATGACATATGCGAGCCAGGCTGAGACTAAAATTATTGAGGAGTGCCCAATGAGCAGAACCCATTTGACCACGCGCTCAGAGTACACGCGCGGAAACGAATGAAAAAACGTGGCGACGTGCAACCCGGCAGACATCGCCGTGTAGAAGTTCAACCAGCGGGTAAAAAAATTGGGCACCGTGTAGACGCCGTGCGTTACGATATAACTCAGATTAAAAATACCGGTGAAAACCATCGCGATCGCGAGCTGCGTGCTTGCCGGCGAACGGTTGGGCACCCGAAACAGCAAAATCGCCACATAGAGCAAGAATAGAAAAGAGAGCAAAGAACCGACGAAAAAGTAATTGGGATACAACGCAGGCATTCCCAGTTCTGCCTTTGGCCATTATAATGTAAACCAAAGATTCCGGTAAAGGTGTTTTTTACTTCCCGGCTGATTTGAGTTTAAGTAAACTGCTGTATGCCCAATTCGGCGGTACCCACCTCACTTTGGCCGGCGCTCTTGCAGTTGCTGTTCGGCGTTGGTTTTGCCGGCTTAATTCTGCTGCTCGCGCACAAGATCAGGCCCCGTACAGGCAAACCCGCCGAAGCACACCCCGATACGTTTGAATGCGGTATTCCCTATACTGAAGATGCCCGTGGGCTCTTCAACGTGAAATTCTATCTCGTGGCGATGGTATTTATCATCTTTGACGTCGAGGCGATTTTTCTGATGCCGTGGGCAGTGTCGTTTCAACCCTTTCGTGAAGCTGGTTTTGGCCTGGTGATGCTCGTTGAACTCGTCATATTTATGGCAATTCTGTTCATTGGCTATTATTATGTGCTGAAGAAAGGCGCCCTGAATTGGGAGGATCCAAATTGAGCACTGAAACGCTGACGAATAGATTCACAAATCCGGGGCCCGAAAAAGGGCAGTTCGACCAGAGCTTTATCGTCGGGGCACTCGACGACTTTGTCTCATGGGGGCAGTCTTATTCTCTGTGGCCTTTTCCCTTTGCGACCGCTTGTTGCGGTATTGAATACATGGCGACCAGCGCCTCAGACTTTGACATCGCGCGTTTCGGGGCCGAGCGTCCATCGTTTTCGCCAAGACAGGCAGATATGATTCTCGTGCTCGGCACCATAACCTACAAGATGGCGCCGGTGCTGCGTAACATCTACGAGCAGCTTGCTGACCCGCGTTACGTCGTCTCAGTCGGCGCCTGCGCCTCTTCGGGCGGTATGTTTCACACGTACGCCGTTCTGCAGGGTATCGACCGCATTCTTCCCGTTGACGTCTACGTACCCGGGTGCCCCCCCCGCCCCGAGGCGATTCTTGAAGCGGTGATGCAGCTGCAGAAAAAGCTCAGAGCACAAACTATTGAAGAGCGCCGTGAAGAAATTCGCCATAAACTTGCTTTGATCGAAGAAAAGAATCGTCCCATTGTTGTCGAGTGAGGGTTCAGAAGGTATAAGACAAAAAAGCATCGCGTATCGCACCAACTATGGCAGCACCGTATTACGATATTCAAGACTCAAGACGCATCTTCGGCAGCGAAGTTGAGCTGATGAAGTTTCTGAAATCGCTACTCATCAAAGACTATAAAATTTACGAAATGCAGAATGAGAAAGGCACTATTGTACCTTACCATGCACACGCGCACACCGAAACGATTCTCGTTCTCGAAGGCGTCATGCGCCTCATTATCGAAGAAGACATCGTCGATATTTATCCGGGCCAGATGGTGACGATTCAGCCTTTTGCGGTTCACATGGCGGCTTTTCCGCAAGAATCGGGCGCGCGTTTCTATCTGCTCTATTCAGAGCGTGGTAAACAAAAACTCTTACCTTAACGCCTGCCCATTCAAAAGCTGCATCTCTTTCGGGCTCGCGCGATAAGGTCGCTCAAAAGCCTGCGGCGCCTGGCGCTGTAGATTGCTGAGCAGGCGTTCGGCGTCGGCGTTTTCGCCGGTGAGGGCAATGATTTCTTCTAACAAGAGCCGCGCGTCGTAGAAGCGCTTTTCAGACAATCTTACCTCAACGAGCGGCCAGATATAACGCGCTTCTGACCCGAAAATTGCGTAGAGCGCCAGCGCATGCTCAGCCGCTGGTTTCACTTGCCGCGCGGCCGCCGCGATGCGGTAGAGCGCAA
>JAKQXK010000197.1 GCA_029561505.1 Spirochaetota bacterium
GTGCGCGTCAGCCGCATTCTGCGGTTGCTGCGGCTGCTAAAGATCATGGGCAAAATACACAATACCGATTCGCAGATGGCCAACCGGCACATCGCTGTTATTTCAACGATTGCCACTATGGCCTTTATCGTCGTCTATAGCTTCATGGCATTTAGCGGCGTGCTCGGCTTTCATGAAATTGAGAAGCAAAACGATGCATTCTACAGAAATCTCGGCACTAATATTGAATCGATTTCGGCAAAAGGTAAAGACCATTCAGAAGACGCTCGACACGAACGCGCAAAAGACTACCTGTCTCAGTTGATGGTGAATATCGATTCGAAACAATCGGGCATTGCGCAGGTATATTACCAGAATAAGCTGCTGATATCAAACCTTACAGCCGCCCAGTTAGATTCGCACTTCAAATATGACGAATCACGCCCGGCGGCAGAGAAGTTTCGCAGCGACACCCACGTTCATACAGTGGTTCATGGCGAAATCGTGTTTCACATCAATACCTGGGCGATTCAGAAAGAGAAAGCGCGGGTCAATATCATGGTTTTCTTCGGCATTAGCGCGATTCTTCTGTCTTTTATGTTTGTTTATAGCCGCCATTTTGTTCAAAACGTCACAGATGTTGTGCACGTGATGCAGAAAGGTATAAGCGATGCGAATTTCAATCTTGAAGTTTCGATCAGAAAAGACTTTGAACACGATGAAATTTTCGTGCTCGCGAAAAGTTACAACGAAGTGCTGCTACCAGAAAAAATGAAGAGCAAGGCCAGCGGCGAATCAACCGACACCGGCGGCCTGTCGATGGATGACTTCCTGAAATAGGCGCTTTCAGCGCCTATTTCAGCAACATATTAACCTGCGCCGAGTTTTCTGAGCACAGTGTGCAGAATACCGCCGTTCTTGAGGTACACTACCTCAACCGGGGTATCGACACGGTTCATTGTGGTGAACGCCACCACTGTGCCGTCTTTCTTCTTTGCCGTGACCTTGATGTCGGTGCGCGGTTTCAGGTTGTTGTCGTAGCCTTCAATATTGAAGATTTCTGAACCGTCGAGGCCGAGCGACTGTGCATTCTGGCCGTCTTTAAACTGCAGCGGCAGAATACCCATGCCGATCAGGTTTGAGCGGTGAATACGCTCGAAGCTTTCAGCGATCACTACTTTGATGCCCTGCAGAGCCGGGCCTTTTGCCGCCCAGTCACGCGATGAGCCCGTGCCGTATTCTTTGCCGGCGAGCACAATCAGCGGAGTTTTCGCTTCCATGTATTTCATTGCTGCGTCAAAGATGCTCATCTTCTCACCTGATGGAATGTGCACGGTATTGCCGCCCTCAGGCGTCACGCCGTTCTCGGTCAGCATCAGGTTCTTGATGCGGGTGTTCGCAAACGTGCCGCGCACCATCACTTCATGGTTACCCCGGCGTGCGCCGTAGGTATTGAAGTCTGCGGGCCCGACACCGCGCGCCTGCAGGTATTTGCCCGCAGGGCCATCTTTCTTGATGTTACCAGCGGGTGAAATATGGTCGGTGGTCACCGAATCGCCGAAAATCGCGAGGCAGCTAATGTCTTTCAGCACCGGTATACCGGGTTCTGTCAGCGAAAAATTCTCGAAATAGTTTGGCTTCGCGATGTAGGTCGATTTCTGGTCCCACGCGTAGGTGTCGCCGCCGCCGACCTTGATGTTGTTCCACATCTCGTTGGCTTTGAATACGTTGCCATATTCTTTTTTGAAAAGATCAGACGTCACAGCTTTCGCCAGCGCGTCGTTGACTTCTTTCTGCGTCGGCCAGATTTCTTTGAGCGAAACCTTACCCTGAATTTTTTCATTCGCAAAATCGATATCCATCGTGCCTGCGAGTGCGTACGCTACGACGAGCGGCGGCGATGCGAGGTAGTTCGCGCGCACTTCGGCGTGGACGCGCCCTTCGAAGTTGCGGTTGCCGCTCAAGACCGAGGCGACCATGAGGTTTCCCTCTTCGATCGCTTTCGAGACCTGCTCGGGGAGCGGGCCGCTGTTGCCGATGCAGGTCGTGCAGCCGTAACCGACGACGTGGAATCGCTGCTGCTCGAGGTAGGGGAGGAGGCCCGATTCGGTGAGGTAGTCCGTGACGACCTTGGACCCGGGCGCGAGGCTGGTCT
>JAKQXK010000203.1 GCA_029561505.1 Spirochaetota bacterium
CGACGCGCTTTGACGGCGACAATACGCTGAAGAGCCTCGCCGCAGACCTGGGCAAAGAAAAGAGTTATGACCAAACGAACGTCGCGGTTTATTTCGGCAAACCCGGTGTGACCGTGAAAGACCCATTCTTCAAAGGCAAAGGGCCAGACCGTACCGGCTGTATCTACTGCGGCGCGTGTATGCTCGGCTGCACGCACAACGCCAAGAACACGCTCGATAAAAATTACCTGCATCTCGCGCAGGGCCTCGGCGCAGAAATTCTGGCAACCAGCGAAGTGGTGGATGTAAAACCGCTCGGTGGCGAGCCCGCTTATGAGATAACTTACCGTGACTCAACCAAATATTTCAGCCGCGAGGGCAAAGTGCGCGCCAACGGCGTCGTCTTTGCCGGCGGCGTACTGGGGACAATCCAACTGCTGTTGAAGCTGAAAGCCAAAAAGTCGCTGCCGAACATTTCAGATCGACTGGGTTACGGCATTCGTACCAATTCAGAAAGCCTGCTGGGTGTCACGACCGAGCGACGCGACCTCAACTTCTCAAAAGGTGTGGCAATCGGTTCGATTCTGCACGTTGACGACCATAGCCATCTTGAGGTCGTACGCTACCCCGAAGGTTCGGGCTTTTTCAGAATGTCGATGGTACCTGCGGTTCTCGGCTCGAATATTTTCGTGCGCATCGGCCGCATTCTGTGGCAATACCTGCGCCACCCGGTGAAATATTTTAAGGCTATCATCGTGCCCGACTGGGCGAAGTACACGCAGATTATGCTCTTTATGCAGAGCCTCGATTCGACGATGCGCCTCACGCGCGGCTGGCTGCGCATGAAAACTGCACTCGACAAGGGTGCAGCACCGACATCTGACATTCCGATGGCGCACGAGCTCGCGCAAAAGTATGCCGCCAAGGTTCAGGGTTCGGTGCATGCGCTCGCAACCGAAGCACTCACGGGCTTAGCCAGCACCGCGCATATTCTTGGCGGCTCTTGCATGGGCGACTCGGCAGCCAACGGCGTCATCGACAGCGAAAACCGCGTGTTTGGTTACGACAACATGTATATCTGCGACGGTTCGATGATCTCGGCGAATATAGGCGTTAACCCCTCGCTCACCATTATGGCGCTCACCGAACGCGCGATGTCGCACATACCGCGCAAGACCAAGACAGTGAACCGGGTCAGCAAACCAGCGGTCGCCAAAAAGCCTCAGCGCAAATTGGTGCGCAGATAAACAGGCCGCGCCACGATTAGGCTGTACGCTCGCGTCGCATGGGGCCAGATGTGCCATGCAGCGCGGGCGAATATTGGCAGGGGTATACTGCGGATTTCTCACATTCGCGGCATTCTGTAGTTCAGAGAAGGCGGCCACGGCCGAAACCACGGGCGCAGGCTCAACAACACCCGAATTTGTTTTCGCCACCGCTCTCACGCAGGGCAACGGTAACCCCAATGAAAGCCTGTTGCTGTTCGAAAAAAGCGCAACCTCATGCACGCTGACTCACCTGAACACATATACCGTCGGGCCCGACCCATACGACCTCGTCTACCACGCGGCGACGAAAACCTTGTATGTCGCGAACGCCTACAACGGCACGATCAATGCTTTCAAATTTAACCCGACGACGAAGCAGTTGACGAGTGCCGGCACCGTCACGCAGACTGGCCCCGGTTCGCCTGGCACCCCACCAACCACGTATATGATGTCGGTACACGCGAATGGTTTTTTGTACGCGGCCGACGGGCAGACAGCCGGTACGATCGGCTATTTCACGCAAGACCAGACGACGGGTTCGCTCACGCAGTTTTCGGCCCCGAACGAATACCTTAACGCCGCGACACAGATTTGGTTCACCGCGCTTGCCGGTAACCACCTTTATGTCACCGATTACAATAGCGCGGTGATCAGGCAATATAGCATCAACCCAACGACAGGTCTTTTAACCGCGCTCGCACCTGCGACAATCGGCGCACCCACAAACCCGTGGTCGATGTTCGTACACAGCTCGGGTAATTTTGTCTACGCTACCGGGTCATCAGGTACCGGCAGCGTGGCGCAATACTCGCGTAATGCGACGACAGGTCTGTTAACGCAGATTGCCGCCCCTGTTGCCGCGGGCTCGCGCACGATCGGCATCGCCGTCGGCACGAACTACCTTTACGCTGCTGGCAACACCGCCAACGCGATCTATCGCTTCTCAATCGACCAGAGCACAGGTGAGCTCACGGCGCTGGCACCTGCTTCGATTGCGCCGCAGCGCGTTCGCCCT
>JAKQXK010000206.1 GCA_029561505.1 Spirochaetota bacterium
TGAATGCATTTTTACCTGCACTTTCAGTCATGGGGCTCGTATTTCTTGCGCTGCGCTATGGCCCGGGAGACGCCGGGCAACTCGAACGCCTGCTCAACACGACCATCGCTATCTCGCTTACCTACTGGGCGTTTGGCTTTCCGCTGGCAATGATCAACGCGGGTACGATCATTAAACCGATCGAAGAACTTGCGCAGGCAGCAGAAAAACTCTCACACGACGATTTTGCTATAAGGCTAGAGGTGCACAGCGACGACCAGCTGGGCAAGCTGCAGAACACCATGAATCGTATTGGCCATGAACTCGAAGAAAAGGCCAAGATGAAGACGCTATTCGGGCATTATGTTTCACCCGTCGTGCGCGACCTTATTCTCAGCGGGCGCATCAACACCGACGGTGAAAAAGTCGAAGCTGTTGTGCTTTTTTCAGACATTCGCTCGTTCACGAGCCTTACCGAAAACCACCCTGCCGAAAAAATCGTTGAGATGCTGAACGTCCACTTCTCGCGCATGGTGAGCGCAATTTCAGATAACCAGGGTTTCGTCGACAAGTTCATCGGTGACGCCGTCATGGCGGTTTTTGATGCAGAATTCTGCACGGGGCAGCACCGCCTGCTGGCCTTTAACGCTGTGACGCAGATTCTGCAGGGCATGCGCGAAACCAACCGGCGCATGCAACAAATGGGTCTGCCGGCGATTGATATTGGCCTGGGCATGGCCTGCGGTGATGTGATACGCGGCAATATCGGCGCACCCGAGCGAAAAGAACTGACGGTCATCGGCGACACGGTCAACCTGGCCGCGCGGCTCGAAGCCATGACCAAAAGTGTCGGGCGCACTGTCGTGGCGTCGCGCAACAGTATTCAGGCCGACATCGAAGGTTTACCGGGAATCGATTTGACCGATTTGCCACCGGTCGAGGTGCGCGGCAAGCGACAGGCGGTCGACGTGGTCGCCTTTTCGCTTCGCGCCATTTAGACCATTGCGCGTTCAGCTCACTGAATAGAGCTTCGTGCCCTTGGTTTTGCCGCGTAATTGCACTTCGGCCACTTCAACGGCGGTTATGCCCGGTGGCAACCGGTCTCTCACCGTTTCAGAAAACAGCAGGCTTTTGCCGAAGTCTTTTGTCGCGCTTTCAATGCGGCTCGCGGTATTGACCGTATCGCCGATCACCGTATATTCGAGCCGACTCGCTGAACCGATGTTGCCCGCGATGACGTCACCAAAATCGATGCCGATGCCGATACTGACCGGCATGCCGCTTTGCTGGTTCATCGCAGCCAGCGCCGCCTGCATTTCGAGAGCACATTTCACCGCACGCGCAGCGTCATCTTCAGCTGGTTGTGGAGTGCCAAACGTTACCATTATGCCATCGCCGATAAACTTATCGACTGTGCCCCCATTTCTGTAGATCACCTCGACCATACGCTCATGGTAGTCGCGCAAAAAACTCACGGTTTCTTCGGCCGACATCTTTTCGCTCATCGTGGTGAAGCCACGAATGTCAGAAAACAGCACAGCGGCTTTGACACGCGCACCACCGAAGCTGACCTGTTGCGTCACGATCGTTTCGCGTACAGCGGGCGAGAAATAGCGACCGAGTTCGGTGCTCGCTACCTCGAGCTGAGCTGCCTGATAGATCGATTTGCGATAAGAGTATGTGATCCACCCGAGCAGGCCGCCCATCACGAGCGCGCCCAACGCATAAAGACTGACGTAGCCCGGTATAATCGCGGGCGAAAATGCATTCTGCACGAAATCTGTGGTGACGACCGTGCGAGGGTCGCTCAGCGCAATGGTCATGAGTACCAACCAGATGGCGAGGTACGCAGCTGCCAGAATCAATGGGTAAGCAGGCCTCAGGGCCAGGCCGCTGATCAGAATAAAGATGTAGGCCCACACGGGCAGGCTGGTCTTCAAGAGGTAAGTCGCCGGCACCAGGGAATATCCGCCGACTGAAGTGTACCACGTGTAGGGCAGAAACGCCATGATAAAGATCGAAGGCAATTGGCTGAGGTAGCCGATCGTTGTCAGGTAGCGATTGTTATAAACATACCAGAAAAGTATCAGCAGATAGATCGCGATAGCAGCTGAAGCAGCCGAAACCCAGACGACTTCGAGAATCGAATGGTGTGTGGATATATGCCCCAACGCAAGCCCGGCCGCCATGATGAGCCCGAACACCATGCTCACCATAAGGCCTGAGCGCTCGCGCTGGCGCAGAACAAGGTCAGCAGAGTTTGTCTGTCTCATGTCTTTTCCCCGACCCAATGCAGTTTTTGCGCCTTCGGCATTGCGCGACACCAGGTACCGTTCGATGCTGAGAGCATCAATAAGCAGTCAAATCTGAAAGTACAACTTCAGCGACAAAAATGCAGCGCCTTGCCGCAGTCTATTCGGCGTCAGATTTTGTGGCAGCAGCCGTTCGTAAGGCTGCCAGAATCTTTACCTCAAGAAACTGTGCCAGCGCGGCCTGAGATTTTTTTCCCGCTGAGAGAGCTTCGGTTACACCGCTCAGCATGAGCATCGCGGCGCCGTGCATCGTGGCAAAAACGAACATCGCAGTGCCAAGCACGTCGCTCTGCACAATGAGACGTGCATGCATCATGGCAGATATCTGCTCTGTGAGTATAGCAAATGAGCCGTTACCTTTTTCTTGCAGGTGGGGAAAAGCAGCATGATCAAAATGCGAGGTTCCAAAAATATATTGATAATAGTCGGGGTTATCAAAGGCAAATGCGAAATAGTTGGCGCACATCTTTTCGAGACGCAACTCGAGCTTTTCGGTGGCATAAAGCGGGGGCAGGTCGCGCAGAAGTGCCGCTGAAAAAAGCGTAAAGCCACGTTCGGCCAGCGCCGCCAGCAGGTGCTCCCGGGTGGGAAAATGCCGATAAGGCGCCCCGTGCGAAAAACCCAGATTGCGCGCTACCTTGCGAATGCTCAGCGAGCGCAGGCCTTCTTCGCGCAGCACACGCAGGCTTTCGTCGAGTATGGCCGTGCGCGAGTCATCGCTCACGGCATCTTGATCGGCTTTTTTAACAGTCTTTTTCTTTTGTACGGTTTTCGGCCCCATAAAAACAGCTCTTTCTGCAAAAGCCAAGTTCAATACCCGCCGTCCATCAATGACAATAAGGCAGGCGCGCAGGCAGACACGCCAGTACCAAAATTTTGTAGACACTGTCTACAAACTAGTAGATATTGTCACTATGAACAATAATATTGCGCGATCGGGCTCTATGATTACGAGTCGGGCGAGGTTCTTCTGGTTTCTGGGGGGCGCATTCGCGCTCTATGGCCTGGTTTCGTGGTTCGTCGTCGCGAAAGAAGAAGACCCGAGGCTCAAGCCCCGGTTCGGCACAATCAGCGTGATTTATCCGGGTGCTTCGCCGTCAGAAATGAACCAATTTGTCGTGCGCGAGATTGAAAACGAGCTCACGGCGGTTACCGGCATCGACCACCTCGACGTTTTGGTTCGCTCTGAATTTGCTTTCTTTAGAATTGAACTCAAGGGTTCGGTCGCCAGCGACGCTGCCATTACCCGTGAATGGGATGACGTCGACGCGGCGCTGAGGCGAGCCGAGGCCCATTTTCCGCAAGGTGTCATTAAACCAGAATTGAATCGCAAGGCGATGGACCAAGAAGCAATCATCATTGCGATCACCGGCAGTGAGAGCGCGCGGCACCGAGCGATGGTCGATCTCGAAAAAGAGGTCTATAAGCTGCGCGACGTCGCTGCTGTCACGAATATCGGTGACCCCGGCAGGCAGGTGACCGTGGCGCTGCGCCGTGAGCGCCTCGCCGCTTCGGGCCTGAACGCCGCTCAGGTTCTGGGCCAGATACAGCTCGCGAACCAGCGCCTTGGCGGTGGCAGCCTCGATGAAAAAGGGCAAAAAATCAATCTGAAACCCGTGAACGGTCTCGACTCTGTCGCAGAGCTGAAATCGCTCTACCTCGCGGTACCGCGCGGCGGTTCGATTCCGCTCGCACAGATTGCGAACGTGTCTGAAGCCCCGGTGACACCGGTTACCGAAGAGATGCGCTGGCAGGGCCAACCTGCGAGCGGGCTGGGTGTTGTGCCGCGGGCCGACATCGACCTCGTCAAATTTGGTCGCGCCGTGTCGACGACAGTAATCGCATTCGCGCAGAAAAATGCAGGTGATGCGAAAATTGAAATTATCAACTCTCAGCCCGATTTCGTCTCGGCGCGGCTGCGCGAACTGGCAATTTCTCTGGTCGAAAGTATGCTCATTCTGGGCGCAATGATGGTACTCACGATGGGCACGCGCGTCGGGCTACTGGTGGCGGTGATGCTACCAGTGATCAGCCTCATCGCGCTGGCCCTGAACACCATCGCCGGGGGGGTGCTGCACCAGATTTCGATTGCAGCTTTTGTCATGTCGCTCGGTATGCTGATCGACAACGTCATTGTTGTCACTGAAAGCGTGCAAGAGCAGATCGACCGGGGCATATCGGCGAAAGAGGCTGCCTCGCACACCGTATCGCAGTTTTCGGTTCCGCTGTTGTCGTCGACGTTAACGACAATAGCTTCTTTTCTGCCGATGCTGCTTGCAAAGGGCACAACCGCAGAGTTCACGTTCGCGATACCGGCGATTGCGATTACGACGCTGAGCGTCAGCTGGGTGGCGGCCGTGTTTCTGACACCGGCGCTGGCGGCGTGGGGGCTTAAACCCGGCGGCGTGCGCGAATGGAAGTTCTTACCGTCTCTCAGCAACTGGGTGGCCGAAACTGCTCTGCGCAAAACCCGCCGGCTGTGGCTTGGCATTGCAGGTCTGCTCGTTGTGGCCACCTTGTCGGCGATCACAATCGGACAAAAGTTTTTTCCTTCTGCTGACCGCGATCAACTGGTCGTTGAAATACTGTATCCCGAGGGTGTGGCGTTTTCAAAAACCCGGGCCGCTGTGACTGAACTCGAAGCGCGTTTGTCGGCCGACGACAAGGTTTTGGCACACGCGGCATTTGTCGGGCGCAGCACACCCAGGTTTTATAATAATCTCAATCAATCGCCGAATGCCCCTCATCTCGCTCAGGTATTGGTGATGACCAAAGGCGTAAAATACCATAAGCAGCTCATGCGCACGATTTCAGCTCTTGTGCTGCCAGATAACCCTCGCATTATCGTGCGTTCACTCGAACAGGGGCCGCCGGTACCTGCACCGGTAGAAATCCGCCTGATTGGCGAAGGCAACCTCATGCCCTACGCCGAGAGCATGGCAGCCGCGATCAGCAACGCTCGCCACGACGCCGAAGGCAGTGAGGCTTCGATTGAATTACGCCCGCGTGACGCAAGCCTCGCCGACCAGGGCTTCTCGAGATACGATGTCGCGGTTGCGACCTTGCTGACGTCACGCGGCATCGGCGCGGGATTTTTTCGCACCCGCGACGAAACCTGGCCGATTGTTATCGGGTATCCCGAGGCAGAAAAATCGACGATGAAAGATCTTAAACGATCGCTCGTCGGGCAGACATCAGACAGAGCCGTATACGCCGCAGACACAACGGCAATTGTGAAGCGCACGGGCATCGGCGTGCTGCATCGCCGCGACCGAGAAAATGTAATTCGCGTATTGGCAGAGGTGGGGCCGGGTGAATCGGCGGGCAAGATTCTCGGTACCGCCAAAACCTATCTTGCCACTCATGCATTGCCCGATGGCGTGCGCTTTGAAGTTGGCGGCGAAGCGGGCGAATCGCTTAAGGCGAATGGCGCGATTATGGCTGCGATGCCGCTTGCGATGATTATTCTTATCGCGATTCTGATTTGGGAATTCAATTCAATCAAACTGACGGGCATTATTATGACAAGCGTGCCGACGGCTGCTCTGGGCATTATGCCCGGGCTGGCGCTCGGCGGGCAATCGATGGGTTTCATGGCCATGCTGGCGCTCTTTGCCCTGATCGGCATTGTAGTCAATAATGGCATCTTGCTGATCGACCGGTTCAAATCGGCAGAAGCAGACGGCGAAAACCGGCAGAACGCTGTGCGTATTGGCATACGCGAACGCCTGAGACCGATATTGCTGACGAGCGGTTCGACGGTGCTGGGCATGGTGCCACTCGCCTTCACCGACTCGACGCTGTGGCCCCCGTTTGCATGGGCAATGATGTCGGGCCTTGCCGTCTCAACGCTGTTCACGCTGTTCATCGTGCCATGGCTCTACGCCAAACTGCCAGAGAAAAAACTCGGCATCAGCAAGCTTGCAGCAGTTGCTCTCATGAGCTTCTTTGTTGCGCCGGCGCTACCCGCCGCCGACGCCGCGCCAGTCATTAGCGTTCAAGAGGTACTTGAGTCTGCTGCAAAAGCGCCGCAGGCAAAGGCTGCCTGGCACCGCGCGGCCGCTGCACGACACGGCAAAACGGGCGAGCTTCTCGCCGTCTGGGGGCCGCGCGTCACTGCGGGTGCAGAATACATCGCACGCGATCGCGAGTTTTTTCTCGGTACACCGCTGGGGTCGTTTCCTTATGGGCGGCAGAACTATGGCCAGGCGGGTATTGAACTCTACCAGACATTGTGGAGCTCAGACGGAGCGCTCGCGCGTATACCTGCCGCAGACCGCAGAGAAAAGGCCGCGGCGCTCATGGCCGATTGGGAAACCATGAGCGCGAGGTACTTCGCGGTTTCGCGGTTTTACGATTGCAGCGAACTGAAGCAACGGCAGACAATTCTGAATGAGCGCGTGGTGAATCTGCGTAGTCTCGCCACAGAACTCGCACGCCTTGTCAGGGCAGGCCGCGGCCGTGAGATCGATCTGGCGAAAGTGCGCATGAGCCTCGCCGAAGCGACGCAGGCGGAGCAGAACCTCGGCAATGCGCGAGCGCTATGCGAAGACGACCTCGGCCGGCTTACTGCGTCGCCGGGTGCCCGCACCGCAGATGCGGGCAGTGAAACCACCACCACACTGCCCGCGGTCGGTGACACGAGCGAGCGCCCTGATCTGAAATCTCTGGCGATGCTGGTCGAGTCGCTGGCGATCGAACGCGATGGCGTTTTGCTCGAATCATTGCCCGAAATTTACGCCAAAGGCAACTATAACTATTTCGGGGCCCGGCAGTTCACACCCGAAGACTGGTTTCAGGCATCGGTCGGCGCACGATTTCGCCTGCTCGACGGCGGTACACAGATCGCGCGCAGACAGGCCAAATCGGCAACGCACGACGAGAAGCAGGTTGAGCTGGGCGATGCTCGGCGGGCGGCACAGAACGCACTGGTCGACAGCCACAACCGGCTGATCACCGCCGAGGCGCAGGTCGTTTTGATTCAGGGTGAACTCGAGGCTGCACAGCTGGCCCTCAGTCGTGAAAAGGGGCGCGTTGCGCAGGGCCGCGTACCGGCGACGGGGTTGCTCGAGGTCTACGATACTTACCACCGCAGGCGAGAGGCTCTGGTCATGACACGCGCTGCGTTCGGTCGCCTGTATTACCAGACTCTGTACCTACAGGGTAAATTATAGTAGTTTCTTTTTTCAGAAAACTTTTTGGGCATACGCTAGCCTTCAAAGGCTCTCACCCGTGATTCGCGTCGCGAGTGAGTGCCCGCTCGTCAGCCGCGTACGGGCAGGTAGACATCGACGATCGCCGTGGCATCATCGGCACGCCGCAGGTAACTTTCAAAAGGCGGTGCATTTCTGAGTCTTATTTTTCGACGGGAAACTTCTGCGTTCATGAGGCGGTCGTACAGCTGCGGCAGATCTGTGTATGCACCATGGTGCCTGTAGACGGCATAACGCCCACCCGCGATAGAACGCACGGGCATATCTTTTGGGTCGAGCTTATCGGGCACCACAATGCCGAGGTCGAACCTTATCTTTTGGCGCTCTGTAATATCGGGATCATCATTCGATACCCCGACCCAGCGCGCCGCTGACAAACCGAGGCCGGCTGCCACCACCTCAAGTTGTTTTGTCAGCGTATGTGAGCTGATTGGGCCTGGCAGATTCGCGTAGTCGCCGACGTAGCGCACGTACGCGATTCTAAATGCGGGCACGGTGACAAAACGCAGCGGCATCACCTGCGGGTCGCCAGCCACCTGACTTAAGCTGCGTTGGCGCTTCGCCTTCTTATATGCGGCAGGGGCTTGCCCGAACTGCCGCCTGAACGCACGGGTAAACGCCTCGTGCGAGAGAAAGCCCGATTCGAAGGCGACCTCAGAGATGCTCTTTTCTGAAATCTTGATTTCGTAAGCCGCCCTTTCAAGAATCAACCGCCTGACATATTTACCGACGGGTTCTTTGGCAATGGCGCTGAAGCGCCGGCGAAAATGAAAGTACGACGACGCAGAAAGAAACGCCAGCTCGGCGAGCGAGATGTCTTTCGTCAGGCTTGCGTCAATTTTTGCAAAGACGTCATGCAACGCGCCGAAGCCGGCGTCTGGCTTCATCGATGAGCCGCTGCTTTTCTTCTGGCGCAAGGTGCCTCCAATGGCGGCCTTCGAGTGCTGCCTGTAACGAAAACAAATAATAGCAGTGCGGCAGATGCCGTGCGCCATGAGCAAGTGAAAGACGCACGTAACAGTCTACTGAGCCCACCTTGCTTAACTGTTGCGGTGTGCGAATACCGATGCCCGCGAGTTCAGTCGCCAGTTTCTCGCCGATATTCGGCAATTGTTGCAGCGGCTGGTTTTTACGCTTCATGGCCAACCTCACGCCGCTGCACGATATCGACGAGAATACCATTAGGGTCTCGCACAACAAAATGCGTATCGCCCCATTCTTCTTCAGTCAGTGGTAATTCAATGGGCAAACCTGCGCCCCTTAAGCGGTCGTAGTCAGCTGTTACGCTGTCAGATTCAAGAATGAGCCAGACCCCGCTGCCACGATAGGGTTTCTGAAACCCGGCCAGGCGAACCTGCGGCTGGTCTGGCAGCATGATCGCGAGTTCATTCGCTTCGCTCGCAGGTGCGTGCAGCAAGATGAACCATTCAGATGCAAATTTTTCGCGAAAACCAAAGTGTTCGACGAAGAATCTGCTCGTTTCTTCAAGTTTTTGGGTGATGATCCCTGTCTGTAGTCGCATATAGCCTCCGTTGCATGCCCGGTTGGGGCAGCGGCTATATTCATAACACTTTTCGCGCAGGGCAATTTGACCGTTTTTGCTTTTTTAGTGAATTTCTGCGTCTGCTGAAAATTCAGCAAGGTCGGCAAATCTGACCGTTAATTCGGCCAGATTTGCCAAGCACCTTACAGGCTCAGTATCTTTCTGTACTGAATAAACCCCGAACGCGCGGCGAGTTTTTCATAGAGTTTTTGCGCGGTCGCATTGGTTTCATGTGTTAACCAGTGCACGCGCGAAGCGCCGTCGGCTTTGGCGCGCGCATAAACCGCTTCGATGAGTGCGGTCGCAACGCCCTGCCCGCGCGCGTCTTCGGCGGTGAACAGGTCTTGCAGGTAGCAATAGTCGCCGGTTGTCCAGCATGAACGGTGGTAGATAATGTGCACGATGCCGGCGAGCTTATTCTCGGAGTATGCACCCAGAGCAAACATCGGTTCTTTCGGGTCTGTCAAACGCTGCCATGTCGTCTGCGTCGTCTCTTCGGTAACCGTGCTCTCGTAGAACCTGAGATATCCCCGCCAGAGTGGTAACCATGAGGCAAAATCTGCCGGGGTAAGTTCGCGTACGTTCGGGGTCATGTACAGACGAGTCTCTGCAGGTCTTCATTGAGTCGCGCAAAAACCGCTTTATCGCCCGTGAGGTTATACATGGTCATCGCGCCCTCGTAAACCATGAAGACGCTCTGCGCGGCACGCGGGTTCTGCAGATATGCCGCGAGCACGGCAACAATCTCATCGATGGCGTTTCGCAGCTTTGCCCTTAATGCAGGCGATTCTTGTAAAGTCTGCGCGAACAGATTCGAGAATGGGCAGCCATAAAAATCACCCGCCTCGGCGCCGCGCGCGAGCAGCTTTGCCCAGGTTGCAAAGAAATCGGGCGCCTCGGGACGCTTCTGCATTAACGCGCGCAAAACGTCGACGAGCTCGGCCTTTTTGGCCTCAATGTATTCGGTCGCGAGCTCGTCTTTCGAGCGGTAATATTTGTAGAATGTCGCTTTGTAGATGCCCGCCGCATCGAGAATCTCTTGCAGGCCAACGCTGTAACCTTTGCGATAGAACAGCTCTGCCGCAGCAGAGTGCAGGCGCTCGGGCGAAAAAACCTCGTATTCGCGCTTGGCCATCAGTCGGTTTTATTCTTGACGAATAGACCATGCAGTCTATTTAAACCTAAGAAGAATGAACTCATCGGTCTATTTTGCCTTTCGCAGAATACCGTAAAGCAACATTCAGGAGGATTTATGAAAGCTACAATTCTATTACTTTCTATGTTCGCAACTTACCCAGCAACGTACGGCAAAGACACCAACCCTGCCTGCGTTACGATCGTGCGTTTACCGATACCATGGTACGCACCAAAATTCTACGTGAAGAGCCGTAATGGGAAGCTTCGGTTGAAACAGAAAATCAACCGGGGGAGAAATTTCGCGTGCCGCTGGCGATCGCCAACCCTGGCTAACGCAATAGGTAGAAGTCTATGAAACAACTATGGTTTGCCAAAAAGAACACGCTCGAATGGCGCGAGGTGCCCGAGCCAAAACTCGACGGCCCCGGCCAGGCGATTGTGCGCCCGCTGGCGATTGCGCGCTGCGATCTCGACCTGCCGATCATTCAGGGCCACACGCTGTTTCGGCCCGCCTTTCCGATCGGGCATGAGATGACGGCAGAGATCGTTGAACTCAGTGAAGATATCAAACATCTTCAAATCGGCGACGCCTGCGTGGTCAATTTTCAGATTGTCTGCGGTAGCTGCCCTGCCTGCAGCTCTCACCACTCGCCGGCATGCACGACGGTGCCGTTCGGCGCGAACTATGGCCTCGGCCGCGAGGCTGCTGAATTTGGCGGTGGGCTGGCAGAACTGGTAAAGGTGCCTTATGCCGAAGCGATGCTGCAGCGCGTTCCGGCTGGCATCGACCCGCTCGCGCTCGCAAGCCTCAGCGACAACATGACCGACGCGTACCGCACCGTCGCGCCCTACCTCAAAGCCCAGCCGGGTGCGAACCTTTTGATTGTCGGCGGTGTCGCCGAGAGCATCGCGTGTTATGCAATTCTCGAAGCGCAGGCACTCGGCGCAGGCCAGATTACCTATTTCGACACCGACAAGGCGCGCGCCGACTTTGCCGCACAGCTCGGTGCCACGGTTGAATACGCTGAAAAATTTCCGCAGCGGCTCGGTGGTAATTTTGACGTCACGATAGATTGTTCGGGTTCGGTCGACGGCTTTCGTATGGCTTTACGATCGGCCCGCCCTTATGGCAAAGCAATCACGGTGAGCATCTTTTTTGACAACAGCGTGCCGATACCATTTATTGAAATGTACACGAAGGGCATCGACCTCACGATCAGCCGCACCCATGCGCGTGAGCAGACCCCCGAAGTTTTGCAGTTGATCGCCGATAAGAAATTCGACCCGGCGCGCGTCACGAGCCGGGTGGTCGATTTTAAAGATGCAGCCGAGGCATGGGTTCAGCCTGGCCGCAAGCTGATTGTGCGGGGGCCTTAATGCCCGTCAGCGCTTTTCAGGTATCTGCAGGCCGTACTTTTCCATTTTGGCGCGCAGCGTGTTGATCGTGATCTCGAGTTCGATCGCGGTCTGGCGCTGGTTGAAGCGGCGGCGCTGCAGGCATTCCCAGATGACTTCGCGTTCGGCGCGTTCGAGCGCGCTGAGTTTGGGCCCTTCGACCGCGCGCGGTGCTTCGCGCAGATTGAGGTATTTCGGTTCGAGCGCGGTGCCGGCCGTCTGCAGCAGCATCGCCTGCTCGAGCCTTACCTTGAGTTCAGCTGTGTTGCCCGGCCAGCCATAGTTATGCGCGGCGACGAGAAAGTTATTGGTGATCGCGGTAAACGGCAGCGCGCGTTCGCGGCATAGCCGCTCGGCGAAAAAGAAAATCTGCGCGCGCAGATCGTCGCGGCGCTGCGCGAGCGGCGAGAGGCTCAGCTGCGGCAATGCGTCGCAATAGGCGCGCTGGCCCGGTTCGGCGAGTTTGGCGGTTAGGTTATCGGCCGACTTCACGGTGAAATAGAGATAGGGCAGCGCGGGGTTGCCCATAACATAGTTCAGAAAAGCGGCGAGATCTTCGGGGCGCACCGCGTCGAGGTGCTTAATGATCACACCCGGCACGCGCGATGCGCTGTTTTTAACTAAGCGTGCAAGGCGAGCCGCGAGATGGCGTGTCTGAAAGCCGCAGTCGATTTCGAGCACCTCACCCTGCGCGCGTAGGTGGTGCAGAGAGCGCGCGAGCGTGCTTTTGCCGACACCGGTATCGCCCGCAAAGACCACGGGCAGCCGGCTGTCTTTCAGCTGTTTCAGCTTTTCGACGACGGCGAAAAGTTCGGGCGATGTGACGAGCAGCTCGCGGCCAAACAGCGCCTGCGTGTCTTCTACAAGGCGCGCCTGGTCTGCAGCGTATAGGTCGATCGGCGACAACGGCAGCTCAATCAGTTTCGAGCGGTCGAACGTCTTCACGACGGCGCCGAGCCATTTATTGCTGACGAGGGTTTCGGCTTTGGTGAGGTAGAGCGCGAGGCGTTTGTTGTCGGCTTCGAGACGCACGAGGTTGTCGACGAGCCCCTGGTGCCACTTGGGCATCACCTGCTCGTTAAAGCGCGCGGGCGTTGAATAACCACCCGCCGATTCTTCGTTTTTCGCGTGCAGCTGCAGCGCGTCGCCGCCTTGCGTGACGAACGCAAACACATCTTTGAACTGGCGCACGTTGCCACCGACGATCGAGTTTAACAGTTCAACGAGGCGCGAGAGCGAAACGATATTCTCGCGGTGGTGCCATGCGGGCGACTGGTGCAGCCGGCCAAAAATATTGCGAATGAACAGCCATTGGCCACGCACGAGCATATTAAAAATGCCGAACTGAAACAATAGCACACCGATCACCCCGAAAGCCGGGTAAACATAGTCTTTCACCAGAATCGGCATGAGGCCATTATTCAGAATCGGAAACAAAAACCCGACGAAACCATAATCGCCGATCGAGCGCAGCTGAAAGCGCATGAGCGCACTTTCGCTGCGGCGGTAGGCAAGCGCCAGCGCGAAGAAGGTCGCGAGCACCGTCGCCGACTGCGCCACGACATAATAGGGGTGCAGCGGCCCGCGCACCGGCGCGAAGCCGCCCGGCACGGCGCGCACGCCGTCTTCGACGAAACCCAGCAGTGTGACAATCAGCAGAAAGGCACCGTTCGCGAGCACCGCATAGAGCAGAATGCCGCGTGGCAGCTCGGCGAATTGGTGAAAAAAGAGATAGAGCAGCGTGACGGCGAGACATCCCCCTGTGAAGGTGAGGCGTGATGCCAGGGCGATCTGGTTTGCGTCAAGAAAATCGGCGCGCACGAGAATCAGCGGCGTCGCCCAGAACATGAGCGCCACCGCGAGGCCTGTAAAGAGCCAGCGCGTCTGCCGATCACCCAGCCGAATAAAGGCCATCGCAATCATCGCGACGAGCGGCAGGTTGAAGACCAGAATCAGAGTCAGAGAACTAGAGATATTCATTCTTTACCTTCTTTAACATAATGGCCGTGTTGAGGCCGCCGAGGCCATGGCCGTTGACGAGCACAGAGTTCAGCCGCGGCGCTTCGGCCTTGACCGCGACGACGTTCAGCGCCACCTCGGGGTCGGGTACCTTATAATTATAGTTCGGCGGTATCTGCCGGTGAAACAGCGACAGCGCAGAGGCCGCCACCTGAAACGCACCCGCCGCTGAAAAGGGAGACCCGACTGAGCCTTTGATCGACGAAACCGGCGTCGCCTGCATGTCGGCGTCGCCAAAAGTCTGCACGAGCATATCGGCCTCGAGTTTGTCGAGCACGGTGTCTGACGGCGCATGCGCGTTGATATAACCCACACGGCTCTTCACCGCGCTCACCGCCTTTGATACCACGCGCGACCAGCTTTTCGCCGAGCGGTCTGGCATAAAAAGTTCATTCATGTTTTCGCTGCCCTGCGCGAATGACGCGATCTCTGCATAGATGCGCGCACCGCGTGCGCGTGCATGCTGGTAGTCTTCGAGAATAAATATACCCGCGCCTTCGCCGAGCACAGATTTGGTGCGCCTTTGGTCAAAAGGGCAAAGGCTGTCTGCTGTCGCGTCGGGGTCGCCACCGGGGGTCATTCCGGCGCCTGCCAGCGCACCCATCACCACACGGCTGATCGGCGTGTCGACACCGCCCGTGAACACCACGCGCGCCTTGCCCATTTGAATGCGCTCGCTCGCCAGCCCAATCGCGTTTAAGCCGCTGACGCACGACGACGAAACCGTCGAAACATAACCTTCGGCCTGGGCCAGCAGCGCAATCGCCGAAGCCGGCGAATACGTGACCGACTGCAACAGGTCGCGCATATCCATGAGGCCTTCTTCGAATTCAAGCAGACCGTTTCTGCTGCGCACGAGCGCCTTCTCGAGCGCCTCGTAACTACCGACCGCGCAGCCCACCAGCACATCGGTCTGCAGCGGATCAACGCGCTCAAGCCCCGCGTCGTTCATAGCCATTTTCGCCGCCGCATAAGCGAACTTGCTCGAACGCCCGAAATATTTGCTCTGCCGGGGCGACAGGTACTCTGACTCGTCGAAGTCTTTCACCTCGGCCGCCAAATCACGCGGAAACGAAGTCGCGTCGAACTGCGTCACCTGACCCAGCCCCGTCTCGCCCGCCAGCAGATTCTGCCAGAACACCTGTTGCGTCACGCCAATCGGCGAAACAATGCCAATACCCGTAATAACGCAGCGCCGCACTACTACCAGCCACCCCCCGACGACGAACCGTCAACAAATTCTATACTATAGCTAGAACAGCACCACCCAACCCCGCAAGACCACCAGACCGCAGTTCAAACAGGCAGTCATTAAAGGGTAGGATCTCTCACGCTTCTGTACCGGCCCACCTACCCAAACCGGCACACCCCACTGACCCAACCCGCGCCCAAGGGCAAATCTGCCACCCCAGCGCCCTGAAATTGCCGTAAAATTTCATATACTTCATTTTTTGACATGTACATTATTTATTTATACTGGTTGACGCTCCGTATATACCAACCACCGATGCCGCCAACCCGGTGCCCGCGCCGACCGTTTCACCAATCATATTGCGGGCATTGGGTTTTTTGTTTGTGGGGGGCATTTGTGTTGCGTGAAATAATCGCTGGGTCTGCCAAGCACTTGGCCAGAGGACAGTAATTTATAGAGGGTCAGGATAAATTGTTGAAGAAAGGAGTTCAAGAGATGGCAAACAGAAAATACGCAAAGATCATTCTTGTTGTATCACTAGTGGTTCTCGTTTCCACAGCATGTGGCGGCAGTAAGAGTTACGTAAAGGTTGAAAAAACACAATTTGTTGGCGTAATGCAAAGGCCGGTAATAATACCCTTGTATATGGAACAAAATATTTTTCCGCAGGCTAAAATCGAAGCGCTTGGACTCAAGTTTTCAGCAGAATATCAGACACTCGTAAACAAGAATTTTAAGGAAAGAGCGCGGCGATTTGATGATGTGCTCTTGTCTGTTTTGGGCAAAGGTAGGCAGACTATTTTAGCCAAGCCTCTTCTAGATAGCGACGTTTCAAAAGCACCCTTAGCCTCTCATGGCGAATTCAGCTCGCACAAAATATATGAGAGCGAATACTTTTTTATAAAGCCAGAGAAAATTGCAGCTCTGTCAAAAATGTACCCCGAAGCATCGAGCTTCGTTTTCCATTTCGCTAATGTGCAACGCACATGGGGTTACTTTCGGCTTTACAAGGGTTATGTCGTAATGCCGCAAGCGGCCATTTGGTACAACGTTGTCGTTTATGACAGACAAGGCAAGATTGTTTATGGTGGCATTGAGGAAACGCAGGGGCAAACAGATGCCTATAGCTTCTCGCCTAAACAAGTAACCTACAAAGAGGGCAATTATAAACTCTTGGCATTAGAAAAGGAAGAACTTGATAGTGCTTGGAAAGGTAGATATAAAATTGCAACCATAGAGCCATCGGCAGTAGCCTGGGTGGAAATCGAAGCCGAGACTTTCAAAAAGCAGATGTTAGACACCGGGGGTCTCTATCGAGAACTAGCTCTCCCATAGTTGCTGGGAATAAATCAACAATCTTTGTGCCGGGGCGGCGCTTACCTTACACAAACCCACATAACAACCTCCCCTCCCCGCTAGCGGGGAGGGGCTGGGGGGGGGGACACCAGCCCGGCGTGACGGTTGCAGCCTGAGACGCAGCATGCTGCGTCTGTACGGAAGATCGACGTGGCGCCTGCGCGCCAAATATAATCTCACGCAAACTCACATGAAACCTGCGCGCTAAAGACAACCCCACACAAACCCACATGACAACCTCCCCTCCCCGCTAGCGGGGACCTGCGGTGAGCGCAGTCGAACCGTGGGCTGGGGGTGGGGACATAACACCAAACGCCACACAGCCCCATGCGTATTAAATTCTGACATATATGTCAAAGAATAAATTCTGAATATGAAAAAATCTGCTTGTGCAGCAGAGCTCGGCAAAG
>JAKQXK010000219.1 GCA_029561505.1 Spirochaetota bacterium
GCAGGTAAAAATGCATTCACCGCGAACAGATCAAGAAAGCGCTGCGTCAGCGTCGGTCTGATAAAGAAGCGCCGCGTTACGGTAATTTTGCCTTCGGGAAACCAATAGGGTACCAATAAGAAGCGCGTCGCCATTTCGGTCGCGTAATAGCATAAAACGGCGGTCAACACCGTCGTAATCAGCCCTATGGAAACTATAGGCCCCACAGGCGCGGTGCTGATATTGTGCAGCATGAATGCGCCCATGTTGAAAGTCCAAACAACGTAGGTGGTCGCGATCAGAAACAACGGATAATTGTAGAGCCGGTTACGTGCGATCTGCAGTTGTCTGGCGTCGGGCTTCGCATTCGAAGAGATTGTACGCCAGTTATAATACTGTTTCTGCACGCGAAAAACCGGCAGCAGATAAATCGCGCCAATCAGCGTAAAAGAAAGATCGATTGCCGTTGCAAGCGCATAGTTCATGTTAAACGCCGGCAGCTGCAACAGGTACCGGCCAATCATGAAATCGCCGGCGAGCAGCAGCGTGGCGCCGATGCCCTCAAAAATCAGCGCGGGTACGAGCAGCAAGAACCAGCCGGTATTGCGGTGAATTCGATTGAGCCATACAGATTTAGAACTTTGCATAGGTGCTCCAGGTGCCCGCTACGGTCACTGGCAGCGAACTGCGGTAAAGTCAGAAACGATCTAAACCTTAGATATCTGACTGCAATTCGTGATGCGATTGGCGCAGGCGGTGCGCGAGAATGCGCGCCAGATTGCGGTAAAAAACTTCACCGAACTTATGGTGTTTCATGCAGAACTTTTCGAATTCGGCACGCCCGAGTGAGTAGAGTGTGGTGCCGGCGGCGGCAATAGCATCGGCCGAGCGCTCTTCGCTGTCAAGAAAAGCCATGTCGCCGAAGAAGTCGCCCTGAGCGAACGTGCTGAGTTTGCGCGCCGGCGCGCCGTGCGCGGGCAAGACGATGTCGACGATACCGTGTCCGATGAAATAGAGTTCTTCGCTGTGCGTACCCTGCAAGAACACCGGCCGTGAAGATTCATATTTCTCAACTCTCACGATCGTCTGCAGGTCAGCGAGCGCATGTGCGTCGCAACCTGCAAAAATATCCATTTCGCTGAGTTCGAAAGACAGTTTTTTGTGAATGCCCTGGCCGTGCTCGCTGAGTATTTTCTCTTCGAGGTACATGAGCGACGTATTTGCATCGGGAAAAATGCGCCAGTGCGGTTCTTTATGCGCTACCGCGGCATGGCTGAGGTAACCTTCAAAGTCGACACCACGCGTGAGTTCACCAGAGAGCGAGCATAACAGCAGTTCGCCCTTCTGCGCATGCACCACGCTGTCTAAAAGTTCGAGCATGTGCACCGCGGTAAAGTCAATCGAATGTACCTCTTTGAATGACAGCACAACATTGCGGCTCGTCTTGAGCTCGGTTTCGATATCGCGGTAGAGCTGGTCGGTTGTGCCAAAGAACAGGTTGCCGCCGAGCGAATAGACAATCGTCTCAGCGCCGTGTTCGCGCAAAACCTGCATTTCATCGGGCATTCTGCTCTTGTTCGAAAATTTACGGTCGCCGCGCGTTTTGCTGCGAATCACCGTGTCGCGTATCTGGTTGCGCACAAACAGCAGAATCGAAAGCGCGATGCCGGCACCTGCGGCAGCGATCAGGTTGTAAGTGACCCCGGTGACAATCACAAGCATTGCGACGGCAAAGTCGAGGCGCGTGCTGCGTTTACGCAGCAGCTGAAAAATGCTCGTGTCGAAGAGGCGAATCGAACTCGCGACCAAGAGGCCTGCGAGCGCAGCGACGGGAATGTATGCCGCGTAATCTGAAAGGTAAAGCAGAATCAGCAGAGCGAAAAATCCTGAATAGGCGACTGATGACCAGTGGTTCGCACCCGAATTCATGTTGATGAGCGAAGAGTTGGCAGACCCTGAACCTGGCATACCGCCGGCGATTGACGAAACGGCGTTC
>JAKQXK010000220.1 GCA_029561505.1 Spirochaetota bacterium
TTTCCTGACAAAGGAAACTGCTAGCAGGCGACCGGAACCGAAAATGCGAAAAGCAGCACAGTTGCTTGCTAGGCAAGCGACGACGCGCTTTAGCAGCCGTTGGCTCTTGGCAACGGCGAGGCTTTTCGCTTTTTCGGGAAACATTCCGGTGCCTGCTCATCTCAAAGCATATGCAGGCTTTGCCTGCCTCGCATCTGGCCTTATGTTCTTATCTGCCGTCGCGGCGGCAGACATGAAGCTGATTGCTGCGGGCAGCTTTCGCCCGTTTGACTTGAAAAAAGAGCAGAGGGCAGTTCAGGTCAAAGCATTCTATCTCGACACCTACCCCGTGACATCTGGCGAGTTTGCCGCGTTCTTACAGAAGACCCCTGCGTGGCAACGGGCAAATGTGCCCGCCATCAAGGCCGATCAGGGTTATCTGAAAAATGTGGATGTCTCAAATTTACAATCCCGAACGGTGATGACGCAGGTCTCGTGGTACGCTGCACGTGCCTATTGCCGTGCACAAGATAAACGCCTGCCGACCCTGTACGAATGGGAATACGCCGCTACTTACAGAAAATGGGACGCCCGGCCCGAAGTGAATAACCGCATTCTCGCCTGGTTTGGTAAACCCAATGAACTGACCAATGACACCCCGGTAGGCACAGGTCTCGTAAGCCCGCAGGGAATACACGACCTGCACGGACTGATCTGGGAATGGGTCGACGACTTCAATTCTTCGTCGGTGACTGGCGATTCGCGCGCCGATACCGACACCGAATCGAACCTGTTCTGCGGGGCATCGAGCCTCTCAGGCAGCGACCTGAGAAACTACGCGACGTACATGCGCTACGGAATGCGCGCCAGCTTAAAAGGAAACTACACCGGTCACAATCTCGGCTTCCGGTGCGCCAAGGATACAAAATGGAAAAAGTAATTTCACTGATTGTTGCTGTCGCTATAGCAACTGCAACAATCAGCTGCAAGAAACCCGTCGACCCGCATGCCGGGCACCAGATGGATGGACAACAGCCATCAGGTGCTTCGCTCTACCAGTTTCATGACCTGTTCACCGACCAGAACGGCAAGACAATGATGCTGCACCAGCTACAGGGAAAATACGTGGTGCTCGCCATGTTCTATGCCACTTGCACGGCAATCTGCCCGCGCATTGCGGCCGAGATGCTTCGCCTTGAACGCAGTCTTTCGGCGAGCCAGAGGGCCAAGACCCGATTTGTGATGATTTCGTTTGATCATGAACGCGATAACTCCGCCGCATTGCAGAAATTCATCTCGAAAATGAAGCTCACGGATTCGTTCACCCTTCTTTCGGGCAAGCCCGACACCATACGCGAAGTTGCCGCGGCCCTCGGCATCAGCTACAAAAAAATCGAAGATGCGTCAAAGCCAGGCGAATATGAATTTTCGCACTCGTCAATGTTTACCCTGCTCTCGCCCAAAGGTGAAATTGCGTTGCAGCATGCCGGCCTCAGCGTCAACGTTGAAACATTTTCATCGAAGATCGGCAAATAAGGCGTCAAAGCGATGCCCACGGGGGCATCGAAGGAGCAACTATGGAACGACTAGAATGGACCGTGCAATACAGCGTCGGTGTGCCGAAAATCGACCAGCAGCATGCGCACCTGTTTGACCTGGCAAACCGCCTCGCAAAGCACGTAAGTAAGAGCGAAGACGCTGAAATCACCGCGCACACTATTAAAGAGGTGCACAAATATGTCGAAGAACACTTCGCATTTGAAGAGTCGATTATGCAGCGGGCCGGTTACGAGCATCTCGAATTGCACAGAAAAATGCACGACCTGATGCGCACCCGGCTCGACCTGTTGACCGCGCAGCTGAAGCAGGGCTTACTGAGCCGGGCCGAACTCGTCGAATTCATGGAAACGTGGCTGACCGAACATATTATTATGGAAGACATGCGCTATATTCTTGCGGTATCAAAACTGCCGCAATAAAAGACTCCTCTCTCTTGATAGAGATCAAGGGCGACACGCTGTCCTTTGCGTATAATAGGTCGCATGCTGCAGCTCTCTGTATTCGCGACGGCGTTT
>JAKQXK010000221.1 GCA_029561505.1 Spirochaetota bacterium
GGCTTCTGGGCGCCGGTCAAGCCCACCTGGGGCATCGACAACCGCACGGTGTCACACCGGGTGATACCTGGTTCTGAAAAGTCGACGCGCCTCGAGGTGCGGGTTTCGGGTTCTGACGTGAACCCCTACCTGTCGGTTGCGGCGTCGATCGCCGCAGGGCTCTATGGCATCGAGAAAAACCTGAAGCTCGAAGATGCACCGGTGAAAGGCAGCGCTTACGCCGAGAGCAACGTTCAGCGGTTGCCGCACAACCTCAGCGAAGCGACGCAGAAACTGGCAGAATCGAAGATTGCCCGGGAGATTTTGGGTGACGACCTCGTCGAACATTTCGTCGCGACACGGGCCTGGGAATGGCGACAGTTTCAGGATTCCGTTACCGACTGGGAAACTAGGCGGTATTTCGAGATTATCTAATTGCTGGCTCATGGTGCGTATGAAATGCGCACCATGAGCACATTCCGTTTCAGTTTTCCGACATCTATCACCTTTGGCGCCGGTGTGCGCAGGCAGGTACCAGAGCATTTTAAAGGGCAGGGCATCAGCTCGGTCATGATCGTCACCGACGAGATGCTGAGCAAGCTGCCATTTTTCAGTGCGTATGCTGATGAGCTTAAAGGCGCAGGCCTCAAGATCGACATCTTCAACGGCGTTAAAGGTAACCCTGTTAAATCTCAAGTGATGGCGGGTGTCGAGGCATTTCGGAAATTTGTCACCATGAGCGCGTCGAAGGGTGACACTGCGATTCTGGGCATCGGCGGCGGGGCCGCGCTTGATGTGGCGAAGGCAATTGCGCTCATGGTGAACCATCCGGGTGATGTGTTCGACTATGAAGACGAAAAGCCGGGTGCATTGCCATTCGATAAAGAAATACCTTATTGGGTCGCTATACCCACGACTGCCGGCACCGGTTCTGAAGTGGGCCGCAGCACCGTTGTGGCCGACGATATCACGCACGTGAAAAAGGTCATCTTCTCGCCGCGCCTCTTAGCCAAAGCGGTGTTCGCAGACCCTGAACTCACCACCGCGCTGCCGCCGGCTGTGACTGCCGCGACAGGGCTCGATGCGATGACGCACCTGATTGAAGCTTTTCTCGCGAAAGGCTGGCACCCGATGGCAGACGGCATCGCGCTCGAGGGTCTGCACCTTTCGGCCAAAGCATTGCCCGCCGCGTTCGTGAATGGCAACGATATCAAAGCGCGCGGCGATATGCTAATGGCCTCGATGATGGGTGCCGTGGCATTTCAAAAAGGGCTAGGCATTGTGCACTCGTGCGCGCATGCGCTGTCAGCGATTGTCGATATGCACCATGGCCTGGCGAACGGCATCATGCTTGACCACGCGCTTGCCTTCAACCTCAAGGCAGTGCCCGACCGATTCGATCGACTCGCACATGCCGTCGGATTAAAAAACGGCACGGATTTTCTACCCTGGCTCAAGGCGCTCAAGGCCGAACTCAAGATACCGGCAACCCTGAAAGAAGCAGGCGTCACCAGCGACAAAATTGAGCCGCTTGTGAAGGTGGCGATTGCTGATGGCTGCCACCCTTCGAACCCGGTGCCGGTGACCGAAGCCGATTTCAGAGCTATCTTTACTTCACTCGTTTAGTGCACCCGGCGGCTTTCCGCCAGGCGAACCTGCTACGTACTTACACGTAGCAGAGATCGCTCTGTTGCTGATTGACTTCGCGGTTTTTCTGTGCTATTGACGTACAGGAGAATCAACATGCACACCGCCGATATACAATGCAGCGAATGCCGCGATATGATCAGCATCAACGTTGCGCGAATCGTAGAAGACGACTCATTTGACAACGGTATGGAAACCTGCCGTTATCTTTGCCCCGTTTGCGCGATACTGGCAAAGAACGCTTTAATGCACGCTGAAATGCTGGCGCGCCAATATTGAGTCCGGTTTTGGCCGATGAATAACGAGTTGACGATTCGCTAATTAACGAAGTAATGACTGGCAGTGGACCTGTCAGTCGAATATGCAATACCAGCTGTGATTGCCTTTGCGGCGGCAGTTGTGAGCAGTTGCGCCGGGTTCGGTGGGGCTATTTTGCTGCTGCCAGTTCTCTCGGCGCTCTATGGGGTGCAGCGCGCTTTGCCCATTCTAGCCTGCGCACAGCTGGTCGGCAATGCGTCGCGCGCCGTTCTGGGTTATGCAACGCTGCGACCGCGAATTATTCTGATCTTTGCCGGTGGTCTCGTACCCGCCGGTATTTTCGGTACGCTTTACCTAACGCGCTTTTCTGAATCATTTGTTCGGCCCATTATTGCCACGATCGTTTGCGTTGCCGCGCTCTTTGAGGTGGGTGAAGCTTTCGGCCGCCTGCCGCGATCGCTGCATCGTATCAGGCCCCCGCACGAACCCGGCGCATGGTTTTTCTCAGCCGGGGCGCTTGTCGGTTTAATCTCAGCGGTGGGTGGCACGGCAGGGCCCCTGCCGAATGCTTTTTTTCTGCGCCTGAATCTGGTGCCCGCCGCGTATATCGCCAATGAAGCCGCCGCGATGGGATTATTACACTTGGCAAAACTCGTCGCCTTTGGTTTCGGCGACTGGGCCAGAAGCCAAGATATACCGTTGATGATAGTCATATCTCTTGCGATGGTGCTGGGTACCTACGCCGGCAAAAAGATGGTGACGCGCATTCCCGTGCAGAAATACCGCAAGGGTATTGCCATCTGGATGCTCTTCGCCGCCGCTTCACTGTTTTTTGTTTCGGCAGATTGAACATCGATAACTCTTTCGCGTGACAGCGCAGCGCGCCTGATCGGCGATGCCTCATGTCATTCATGAATCCTCATTTGATATTTGGCCGAACCAAAATCTGGCGCCGCAGCCTGGTGTGGCTGTTCATGCTCTCGCTCACGACCGTTTCGAGTTCAGTGACCGGCGAGACGCCACAGCTCAGGGTCTACATTTCTGTCGACATGGAGGGCGTTGCAGGCGTGGTCAACGAAGCGCAGCTTGCACCGGGTGGCTTCGAGTATGAAAAATTTCGCCGCCTCATGACGGCCGAAGCGAATGCGTGCATCGAAGCTGCGTTCGCAGCCGGAGCTACCAAAGTCACGGTTTCAGATTCGCACGGCAATGGTTTGTCGCTGGTACCCGATGAGCTGAACCCCAAAGCACGGCTCATTCGTTCGTGGCCACGACCGCTCATGATGATGCAGGGCATCGACGAAGGTTACGACGCGGCGATTCTGATCGGCTACCACGCTTCAATCGGTGTGCCCGGGGCGGTGAGGGCGCACACGATGTCGTCGAAGCGATTTTTTGATGTGAAGTTTGCTGGCAAACATGCTAGCGAAGCGCTGCTCAGCGCTGCGACCGCCGGGCACTTCGGCGTGCCTGTGGTCATGGTAACCGGCGACGACCTCGCAGTTGCCGAGGCAAAAAAAGATCTAGGAGCAAAAACCGAGGGGGTAGTGGTGAAGCGTGCGATCGGCTATCACTCCGCCGAAAGCATTTCGCCGCAGGCAGCGCGCGCGCTCATTGCAGCCGGCACCAGGTCTGCGCTACAGCGCCTCAAAGAGTTCAAACCTTACTCGGTATCGAAGCCGGTCAAAGTTGAAATCGCTTTCAAACAAATGCTGAACGCTGAAATTCTCGCGTACCTGCCCATCGTCGAGCGTGTTGATGGCGCGACGGTGTCATTTAGCGGCAAAGATGTGCCCGAGGCTATTCGCTTCATCTCATTTGTTTCGCAATACAGTAACGCAGACTAATGCCAGCAGCCGGCGCTATTCGTCAAAAATGCTATAAGCGCTGACTGAGGCGCCGGCATTGCCCTGACAATCACATGAAAAGCGAAAGACTCAAAATCGGTATCTCGGCCTGCTTCATGCATAAAGATCCGCAACGGGCGATTTTTAAAGGCAAAACTTTGCTCTATGTCGAAGAATCGCTCGCGCATTGGGTGATGCGTCTCGGGGCACAGGCATTCATGATACCGTCGGTTGCTCCCGAAGGCAAAATTGACCTCAGCGAATATGCCGGGGCGCTCGACGGTCTGGTCTTGCACGGCGGGGCAGACGTTGCCCCCGAGAGTTACGGCGAGAAGCCGCTCAAAGACGAATGGAAAGGCGATCGCGTGCGCGACCTTTACGAGATTGAACTTTTTAAAGCCTTCAAAGCCGCCGAAAAACCCGTGCTGGGCATTTGCCGCGGTGCTCAGCTGATTAACGTCGCGCTCGGCGGTTCGCTCTATCAGGATATCAACACGCAGATTGACAAGTCGCTGGTGCACCGCGATT
>JAKQXK010000237.1 GCA_029561505.1 Spirochaetota bacterium
AAACGCCCGGCACTCGCCGCCACGCAGCTTCTGCGCATGCACGTGGCGGTGCAGGGCAGGGCGGTGGCTTTTCCGGTTCTGAACGATATTCTTTTTACCGAGGCGAATCCCGCTGCGACATCGAGGTATACATTGCGCTACCGCCGCAGCATTCACCACCAGAAGAGCTCGGGTATCTGGGTTTCGACTCCGACTGGCTCAACCGCGGCGTATGCTTCGGCCGGTGGCAGGCCCTTTAAACAGAAACAGCTGCGCTTCATTGTGCGCGAGCTCTACAGCGACGACGGAAAAAGGCTCGGTGGTGGTTCTGTTAAACCCGGCGAAACACTGGGTATTGTGTGCAGCATGATGAACGGCGTGCTTTTTGCCGACGGTTCACACCATCGTGTACCTGTTGCCCTGGGTGAACACCTGCATATTCGCACCCACGAGACGGCATTACGCGCGATATATTAGCAGGCTGCTGAAAAAGGAGCCGAAGGCAGGTTCGGGAACCTGCTAGCCTTATTTTATTTCGTAGCGAATCAGGCCTTCTTTTGCCGCGGCCGTATCGATAATGCGCATGAGCGTCGATAGCACCATGCGGCTCTCGTTGCTTGAGTGGTGATAATCCCTAAGTTCAACAACCAGCGGGCCTTCGACCCCGTTTTCGAGTACCTGTTGCAAAATTTCGAGACGATTATCAAAAGTCGAATGCAAGACGTCGCGAAAATTGCCAAAAAAATCTGCGGCCTTTTCGATCGCCGGGCAATGAATGACCACCCTGCGTTCGACGCTGCTCAATCTTCGGGACCTTTCTCTACAGGATACGAGCCAAGAATTCGAAACCCGGTCGTCAGATCGCGAATTTTTGCAAAAGCCACCTGCATCGGTGGGTCGTCTGCGTGCCCTTCGAGGTCGATGAAGAAAATATAGCTCCATACCTGCGTGCGGTCTGGGCGAGATTCGATACCGCGCATGTTGATTTTCTCTTCGTAAAGCGGCGCCAGCGCGCGGTAGAGCGAACCTGTGCTGTCGGGCAGATTAAACGAAATCATTGTGCGGTTTCGCTCGGCGCGGTTCGCCGTATCGGGGCCGATGACGATAAATCGCGTAAAATTGCGTTTGTAGTCGGTGATATCGTCGAGCAAAACGGGAACACCATAAATCTCGCCCGCAACGTGCGACGCAACTGCAGCGAGCCGTTCGCCGCCATCTTCGGCGACGATTTTGACCGCTTCAGAGGTCGAGGCAGTTTCTATCCATTCAGCCTGGCCAATGTTCTTCAGAATAAAATTGCGCGTTTGCGCGTAAGCCTGCGGGTGCGTATAGATGCGCTCAATCGATTTCAGATCTTTTGCTCTCGTGAGCAGACTCTGCGTAATCTGCAGCACGATGTCAGAATAGATCTGCAGGTTATACTTGATCAGAGCGTCAAGCGTCGCTTTGACCATACCTTCTGTCGAGTTTTCGATGGGCACGACACCATAGCGGATTTCTTTGCGTTCTGTCGCCTGAAACACATCGTCGATTGTTCTGAACGGGGCTAGACTCAGGCTGCGGCCGAATTTTTTCAGCGTCGCCTGGTGGCTGAAGCTGCCTTCTGCGCCAAAATAGCCGACCTGAATCGAACCTTCGAGTTTCAGCGTCGCGCTCATGATCTCGCGGTAGATATTGCGCAGCGAATCGTCGTCGATAATACCGGGATTCAGCTTCGCAATCTTGTCATAAACCTGCTGTTCGCGGTCGGGCTGGTAAAGTGGCAGGTTGTCTTTTTGTTTGGCGCTCGCGATTTCACGCGCGATCTCTGCGCGTTGGCCGATGAGGCGCACAATTTCTGAGTCGATTCTGTCGATCTGGTCGCGGTATTGTTTCATAGCTGGGCCTTTAAGAGCGCCTGCAATAAACCGATCTTCGAAGGCAGGCTAGAGTTCATCGAAATTCAGCTCCTTGACGTCTTGCGGTGGTGGCAGTTCGTCGAGGCTGTTGAGGCCAAAATAACGCAAAAAGTCTTTGGTGGTGCCGTATAGCGTGGGTTTACCCACGGTCTCTTTCTGGCCAACAGCTTTGACGAGTTTTTTCTGTTGCAACGCTATCAGCTGCGCGCGCGAGCCGACGCTGCGAATGTCTTCGATCTCTGGTAATGTAATCGGCTGTTTGTAGGTAATAATGGCGAGGGTCTCAAGCGCACTTTTGGTGAGTGTCTCTTTTTTCTTCTGGCGTAAGAAATTCTGTATCGCAGGGTGAATACTCGGCTGTGTGGCAAAGGTATAACGACCCGAGATATCCTGTATGCTGATGCCTGATTCACGTTCTGCGTATTCGTCGACGAGCGAGTCAAGGGCGATCTGCACCTGCTCGTTGTTCATGCCGAGGCCGGCCGCAATCTCTGCAATGGTGAGACCTGAGCCAGAAAGAAAGAGCAGGCCCTCAACCGCCGCCTTTAGGTAAGCCGAGTCGTTCATGTTGCTCCGAATTCTATGGGTAGCTGGCTGCTCTCTTCTACAAAGGGTGAGAAGTGTATATCGCCCAGCCATTCATCTTGTTTCAACCTGACCATACGCTGTTTCGCCATTTCGAGCAAAGCCAGAAAACATGCGATGATGCGTGCTACTGAAAAACCGGTCACCGAACGAAAGAAAGACGCTTCGCCGCCACCAACGAGCCTGCCTGCCATATATTCGATCATCTCTTCGACGGTGATGGTCTCGTCGTGAATCTGCATCGGTCGCGACTTCTCTTCGCGTTCGAGAAAATCACGAAACGTGCGCAAGAAAGACAGCAGATCAACCTCGAGGTAGTCGCCGTCTTGTTCAAAATGCCCCCAGCCGGCTTCGCGCGTCAGGCGCAGCTGTGCGCGTTCTTCGAGCTGCCGCATCTCGAGAGCGGCTGCCTGCATTTTTTTGTACTCGAGCAGTTGCTCGACCAGTTCATAAGGCAGCGTATCAGGTGGAGTGTCTTCACCAATGACTGCGTTCGGCAAAAGCAGCCGGCTTTTGTAGAAGAGTAAACGGGCTGCAGTGTGTGTAAAATCTGCCTGTTCTTCAAGCGAAATCGGCGTCTGTTCCATGTAACCGATGAAGTCGTGCGTGATGCGCGAAAGCGACACCGAAAAAATATCGACCTGATAACTTTCGATCAGAGTCCATAAAATTGCGAGCGGCCCCTTTTGCTCTGAGCCCGCGCGCGTAGAAAATGCGACCTGAAACCTCGAGGGATCATCGAGCCCGGGCAGGGTGGCGATGCTCACAGCGTATACCTCGAGACCATGCCCATCGATTCTTTGACGCGTTCAAGCGTTGCGGCAGCGACGCCGCGTGCGCGCGTTGCCCCGGCGTGCAATATTTCGCCAATTATCTCAGGTTTGGCCGCGAGCTCAGCCCGCTTTTCGCTAAAAGGCGCCATGGCAGGCAAGAACCGGCTGATGATTTGTTTCTTGCAGTCTACGCAGCCGAGTGCCGCACTGCGGCAGCCCGTGTTTACCTCTGCCTTCAAGTCGGGCGCAAAAAAATCATAATATGTGAAGACAGTACAGTTTTCCGGGTTACCCGGATCATTGCGACGAACGCGCGCCGTGTCGGTTTTCATCACCATGAATTTTCTCGTCAGCGACTCGGCGCCTTCTGCC
>JAKQXK010000255.1 GCA_029561505.1 Spirochaetota bacterium
CACGAAGATTAACCCCCCTGTTAGATGCAAAAAGTTTTGCTGAGCAGCTTCGAGTTCGCTTCGGTGTTTCTCGAGCCAAGCGCGGTCGTTGTGCCTAGCCAGCGCGTTAAGAAATTTCAGGTCGTTTTCTACCACGCGCGCACTCTGCAGTTCGCGCCTTTTGGCTGCAATCATTTAAAGGGTAGTTATTGCTTCTGTAATTAAAGACGTGCTTGTCTTTAATTATTTGACGCTGAGTTTCGAAAAAAAGTCGCTTCTGCATGAGCCCACTCGCAATTGAAACCGAAAATGTCAGATTCGAAATCAGCAGCGATGTGATTACGAAAATGCGCCGCTTTTGGCGCGAGCATGACTTCACTATGGGCATCGATCTGCTCGACGCGCAGCATATGTGGCTCATCGCGCTGGTGTTTCATCTCGACGATTTGCTGAAAGCCCCGGTGCGTGACGACAAACAGGTCGACGGCGTTCTAAAAGAATGTGTCACTTATGCGAAGACGCATTTTCGGGCCGAAGAGATGCTGTTTAAGGCAGCGCAATACGCGGCAGAAGAGCAGCACGAGAAGCAGCATGCCAATTTTATCACGAATATACAGAACCTCGCGACTCGCTCAGAAGACAGCGCGCTTCACCTCGGGCAGTTCTTGCAGAGTTGGCTGGTGCAGCATATAAAAAAAGAAGATATCGCCTATTGCGGTGCGCTGCGCCAGGCAGGCTTTGACGCCAACGCCTATTTTCAAAGCGTTATCGCCGCCGGTTCAGAATTTGTTTTGAGCCCCCAGCAGCTCGAGCTGCACGCCGCGATTACGCAAAACAATGAAATTGTGCCAGGCATCTCAGACGTGGTGCTGGCTGAAATTCGCCGCCTTTGGCGAAGTTTTTCGATCAGGTTATACGTTCCGATGATCGATATGCAGCACCTCTGGCTGATCAAGATGGTCGTCGAGCTCGAGGTCGCCTTGAAAGAAGACTATGAAAAAAGAGCGCATCTGCTGTCAGAAATGATGCCCGACGTGAAGAGCTACATTAACGAACATTTTTCGGCTGAAGAATACATGATGGATCAGCTCGGTCACGAAATACGGGCAGCGCACAAAAAGCAACACGCGGCTTTCGTAAAAACCATCGAAGAGCACAATACCGACTATATCGCTGGTACGCGCAGCGCTGCCACGCTGCTTGTACGCGATCTGAAAGGCTGGCTGCTATCGCATATCGTCATCGAAGATGCAAAATTTGCGAAACTCTGCCGCGAAAAGAACGCCGAAGCACTCGCCGTCTCAAAGCAGCTCATTTCAGACAAGAAAGTGCACTTTAAGAAGGCGCAGATACTTCTCTACCAATATGTGACCGACAAAATGAAGACAGGGCCCTGAGGGCTTCACCCCCGCCTTTTTTCACAAATTTCACAAAAATGTATCAAGCTCTCAAATATTCTGACGAAACTACCATTAGGGGTGAAAATTGCAAAAAAAAGATAAAGAGGATAAAACAGAGGTCTAAAACCTTGATAACTTCATTCAGTCTGCCTCAGATTAGCTCAAGAGGCTTCAGGCTGGTTCCATATCGTTATACCTAAACTCCGTAGATAGACTCAAGTGGTAGAGCAGGGCAGTAAGCTGCCGTGCTCTGCCTGAAACACCGCGTTCGACCACCGGCCTTTCCCGGTGGGCGGGCGCAGCAAGCCAGGGAAGGCTTGGTCATGGGTTCTGTTGCTGTCGCGAAAAGCGCAGGGCCTCGCAGGTGTTCATAAAAACAACGGAGGGTTTATGATTATCAACCACAATATGAGTGCGATTAACTCGCACCGCGTGCTGAAGTTTCAGCACGAAGAAGTCAGCAAGAGCATGGAGAAACTGTCGAGCGGCATGCGTATCAACCGCGGCGGCGACGACGCTTCAGGGCTTGCAGTTTCTGAAAAGATGCGTACACAGGTGGCGGGTCTTCGCCAGGCTGAACGCAACACTGAAGACGGCATGAGCATGATTCAGACAACCGAAGGGTATCTGAACGAACTCTCAGAACTGCTGCAGCGCGTACGCGTTCTTGGCGTTCAGTCTTCAAACGGTATTTATACCGCAGAAGATCGCCAAATGATGCAGGTAGAGGTCTCTCAGCTTATTGATGAGGTAGACCGCATTGCATCTCAGGCCGAATTCAACACAATGAAACTTCTGCAGGGCGACTTTGCGCGCACTTCTGCAACGGCTTCTATGTGGTTTCACATCGGCGCCAACATGCACCAGCGTGAGCGCGTGTTCATTACCACCATGACTGCTGCGGCGCTGAACCTGCGCACCCAGGCAGGCGGCATTGAATCGATTTCAACGGCTGCGAAGGCGAACAGCATCATCGGCCTCATGGACGAAGCTCTGTACCAGGTGAACAAGCAACGCGCTAACCTCGGTGCTTACTTCAACCGTCTCGAGCATGCGGCAAAAGGCCTCATGAACGCTTACGAAAACATTCAGGCATCTGAAAGCCGAATCCGCGATACGGATATGGCAGAAGAGATGACGAAGTTTACGAAGAACCAGGTACTGATTCAAAGTGGTACGGCGATGTTGGCGCAAGCCAACGCGAAGCCACAGTCTGTGCTTGCCCTGCTTCGATAACGGGAATTAGCGCCCTATCGATTCACGCCGCAGGTGTGAATCGATAGGGCAAAACCCGTTCGGCTGAAGCCGAACGAAACGCAAGGGCAGCACAGGCTGCCTTTTCGTGTTTGCCATACTGAAAAATATTTTGACGGGTCTTGGCAGACACCCATTTCGCAGCGCACGGCGCTGCGAAATGGGTGTCTGATTGGGAGAGACCCGTCACGCGAGTGATGGAGCCTTTACCGCAAGGATGCGGCAAAAGCGAAGTCTCGATCAACAGACACTCTATGTGTCCCCCTCCCGTCCTCCCCCGCAAGCGGGGGAGGTGCCCCACGCCTTTTCGCAGAAAAGGTGAGGGGCGGTGGGGGATGCAAATAAAGACAAAGGAGTGTCTATGATCATTCGCAACAACCTGAGTGCGATCAATGCACACCGGGTTCTCAAGTTCAATGAATGGGAAACAGACAAAACAGTCGCGCGTCTGGCTTCGGGTGAGAGAATCACCAAGTCAGCCGACGACGCGTCGGGTCTGGCCGTTTCAGAGAAAATGAGAACGCAGGTGCAGGGGTTACGCCAGGCAGAAAGAAATACCGAAGACGGTATCAGCTTCGTACAGACGGCCGACGGTTACCTAAACCAGCTCGGCGATCTGTTGCAGCGGGTACGCGTTTTGGCCGTTCAATCGGCCAACGGTATCTACACGGCAGAAGACAGGCAAATGATGCAGGTTGAGATTTCTCAGCTCGTCGACGAAGTTGATCGTATCGCTTCGCAGGCTGAGTTCAACCGCTTTAAGGTGTTACTCGGTGACTATGCAAGAACCTCAAAGACAGCGTCGATGTGGTTTCACATGGGAGCCAACATGCACCAGCGCGAACGCGTCTTCGTCGGCACGATGACAGCCAACGCCTTCAAACTGAAGGAAAACGGCGCGTCAGAGTCGTTGTCGACGGCGGCACAGGCCAATGATCTCATTGGTGTGGTCGACGAGGCGTTAGGCAAATTGCTGAAGCAAAGGGCCGATCTGGGAAGTTACTCTAACAGGCTTGAAATGTCTGCGAAGGGCTTGATGAACGCTTATGAAAACATACAGGCGTCAGAGAGCCGCATTCGTGATGCAGACATGGCCGAAGAAATGGTCCGATTCACATCGGGCCAGATCTTGCAGCAGAGTGGTACGGCGATGCTTGCCCAGGCGAACCAAAAAGCAGCA
>JAKQXK010000305.1 GCA_029561505.1 Spirochaetota bacterium
AAGGGCGATTGGCTCATCAGATCGGGGTTGGGTGCCCCGACCTGATTGACTGCGAACACCTGAAGTGCACCCCCATAAGGGTTAATACCATCGAAAAAGCTCGGGATGCCTTCGACGATTTCCATCTCCCAGGTGCGCGGGTATTCGAGCGAATACCATTTCTCAGCTGAAATAAAAGTCTGCGTTGACGCCATGCTTTAGCCGATGAGCTTCTTATAGTCTGAGTAAGAGTTTCGCGCAGTGAGCGCAAAAAGTTTGATAAAACCTTCTGCATCAAACTGGTTATAGACATTCTCTTTTTCAAACGACGCCAGCGCTGCACTGTATAGCGAATTGGGCGATTTTCGCGCCACGACCTGAGCGCTGCCTTTATAGAGCTTCACTTTAACGACGCCGTTCACGGCGCGGTTGGTCTGGTCGACAAACGCCTGCAGCGCCTCGCGTTCTGGCGTGAACCACTGGCCGTTATAAACCAAGCGCGCATATTTCAGGCTCAGCTCGTCTTTGAGGTGCTGCAGGTTACGCTCAAGGGTAATCGATTCGAGATCACGGTGCGCAATATGCAGAATCGTGCCACCTGGGGTCTCATACACACCGCGTGATTTGATGCCGACGAGTCGGTTTTCTACGATGTCAACCCTGCCGACGCCGTGTTCACCGCCGATCTTGTTCAGGTACATCAGCAACTCAAAAGGAGCCATCTTCTTGCCGTTCACGGCGACCGCGTTCCCGTTAACAAACTCAATCTCGAGCGTTTCTGCCTTATCAGGCGCTTTGTCCGCGCTTTTTGTGAGAATGAACATGTCTTCTTTGTACTCATGCCACGGGTCTTCGAGAACTCCGCCTTCGTAGCTGATGTGCAATGCATTGCGATCCATTGAATATGGCTTTTCTGCAGACGCGGTCACAGGAATATTCTCTTCTTTTGCATAACGAATCAGATCTTCTCGACCTTTGAAATCCCACGTGCGCCATGGTGCGACGATCTTGAGGTCGGGCTTGAGCGCCATGAATGTGAGTTCAAAGCGCACCTGGTCGTTACCTTTGCCTGTCGCCCCGTGAGCGACCGCATCGGCGCCTTCTTTTTCGGCGATTTCTACCTGACGCTTGGCAATTAACGGGCGCGCGATCGACGTGCCGAGCAGGTAACGCATTTCATAGACCGCCGAGGCGCGCAGCATCGGGAAAACGTATTCGCTGACAAATTCAGCGCGCAGATCTTCAACGTAACATTTTGATGCGCCGGTGCGCGCCGCTTTTTCTTCAAGACCCGTGAGCTCTTCTTCTTGCCCGATATCGGCGCAATACGCAATAACTTCGCATTGGTATGTTTTTTTCGCCCAGTGCAATATCACCGACGTGTCGAGCCCGCCCGAATACGCGAGCACCATCTTCTTGATTTCAGGTACTTTCATTCATCCGCATCGCAGGGACGAGACGGCGCGTAAATGAAAGTGGGGCCGCGAGGTCGCGCTCAGTAGGGTAGCTGCAGCACTTTTACGCGGTTGTTTGCCCGGTCGGCAGCCCAGATGTAGCCGTTATCAAAAATAAGCCCTTTGACGAAATTGAAAGTTGTCTGCGTTGTGCCAGCACCCCCGGAAATAAAGTCGCTTTGCCCAAGCACGTGAGTGGCAACCGGGTCATCGGCATTGATCGGCAGATCGAAGAAAAGTATCCGGTTATTGCCCTGATCGGCGATTGCGAGTTTATTGTTCTGCGCGACGATGCTGCGCGGTTGGTTGAGGCTGTTGTTCGCGGGCTGCGCAGCGCCCCGGTTTGCGAGTGGAAAATTCGGCCCGCTGTGCCCAATGACATAGTTAGCGCGCACATCGGCAGCCGCTGGCAGCGCTGTATAAACCAGAACTCTGTGGTTACCGCCGTCTGCCACGTACAGCCTGTTCTGGTCGGCAAACATGTCATAAGGGCTGTTGAGGTAGCTGCTCTGCGTCGAATAATCTGTGCCGCTCGTCGTGGTGCTCGTGTCAGGTTGGCCGATGGCAAAACTTGCCGAAGCTCCGTTGCCCGTTGGTATCGAGTTGAACACCATGATACGGTTGTTTGCCTGATCTGCGATGTATAACCGGCCCTGAATCATCGAAGCTGCGGCAGGGCTGTTGAGGCGGGCCGGCGCAACTAATGTGCCGTTGTTTAACACTCCTGTTGTTAATAAAGGCTGTCCGATGACAAGGTTCGCCGCGGCACCGTTGCTCTGCGGCACCTGGTTGTAGATCAGCACACGATGGTTCATCAGGTCTGTGACGAACATGGTTCCGGTCGCCGACACGCTGACGTGTTGAGGCTGATCGAAGCCCTGGGCGCTGATTGCACCACCGGCATTGGCTGCTGTCGTGAAGCCTGTTGTGAAGCCCGCCTGACCTACGACGACGTCGGCGGCGGCAGCGCTTCCCGTCGGCAGCGAGTTGAAGATAAGCACCCGGTGGTTATCGCGGTCAGCGACAAAATATTTCAGACGGTAGCCATGATTGGGGTCGATGTATGCGCCGTGCGAATACGGGCTGTCAATACCGTTCGCAGCATATGGCCCACCTGTTCCGTTGCCGCGATTTTCCGTAACGGCATTCCATGCGGTTTGAAATAAGAAAAATTCTGTGCTCGTGCCCGAGTTGATATTTGCGCCACCGCCACCGTTTTCATTATACTGTGTCGCCAGATTCGAAAGTACCGTATCAAGGCCAGTGCCGAATGACTTTGTGAGCGACGCAGTCTTGTAGGCGGCCACGTCTTGCACACAGACCGTTATCTGTCTGCCATGCAAGGCCAGATCGTCGTATGGCAGTGAGATAGTGGCAGCGACGGTAACTGCATTCAAAATATTACCCGAAACGTTGGTGCCGCCCGCCGCCTGAGTGGCTGAACAATTTGTTCCGTGCAGAATTCGGTAGGTGCCCGTGCGATCGGCCCGAAAAGTAATATCAAAGCCCACCAGGCGAGTCGCAACCGTAAATGTCGGGCTCGCCGTGGTATCGCTCAGAATTTCGAGGGTGATCTCGCGATCTTCGTCTGCGAACTGGTGCAGGTACTGCCCGCACCCGGCCAGAATGGCGATAAAGGCTACAAGATGTGCAACGCGTGCTTTCAACCTGCTTCCATTTGACGGCGGTTATTTGCCGGCTGCAACCATTATTTCTTTTTCAGAATGAATCGTGTCATGGTGAAAACCGACACGACGATGCACACGGCAAACCCCGCGACATTAAACGCAGTTGCCTCTTCAGACATACGAAAGCCGAATATTAGCAGCGGTATTTTGATAAAGATGACGGAGTTCAGAAAGATCATCACCATTTGCCGCACATCGAGCGTCTGCTCGGCGTCACGGCGCACGGGGTCTTGTGTTTCTGGCACGCTAATGGTAATAGACCCAAAAGCCGGCAATCAGCAGGTTTGCCATCGCGATAGGCACGAGTTTTTTCCAGCCGAGGTTCATGAGCTGGTCATAACGAAAGCGGGGTATCGACCAGCGTACCCAGACAAACAGAAAAACAAAAAAGAATGCCTTTGCGAAAAACAGCCCGGCCCCGATCAGCGGCGCGAACCAGGCGGTTTTCACGGTTTCTGGCAAAAACTGCGGCAGGTTGTAGCCACCGAAAAACAGCAGCGCCGCCAGAAGCGACAGCGTAATCATGTTCATGTATTCTGCGATGAAAAAGAGCGCAAATTTAAAGGCGCCGTATTCGGTGTGAAATCCCACTACGAGTTCACTTTCGGCTTCGGCAAGGTCGAATGGCAGGCGATTGGTTTCGGCAAACATCGTCACGAGAAAAACCATAAACGCGATGGCTCCCGGCAGTGTCAGAATAAACCAGCCGTCTTGTTGTGCCTTAACGATGCGCGTCAGGTCGAGGCTACCCGCCAGAATCACGATCACTGCGAGGCTCAGGGCGAGTGCCAGTTCATATGAAATCATCTGTGCAGTCGCGCGCACTGAACCCAGAAGCGCATATTTGTTGTTGCTCGACCAGCCGGCGAGCATGATGCCATAGACGGCAAGCGACGCCACCGCTGACATATAGAGCAGCCCGCCGTTCGGATTCATGACCTGAAAAACAAAAGTTTTGTTGCCCGTTGCCGATTCAACAAAATCGGGCAGGTGCGTGAATACCGGGGTGAACGGAATCGCCGCCCAGAGCAAAATCGCGGTTGTCATCGAAAGCGCGGGCGCGAGCACGAAGAGCCATGCATCGGCATTGCGCGGTATCGTTTCTTGTTTCGTCAGAAACTTGATGCCGTCAGCCAGCGGCTGCAACAGCCCCCACAGACCGGCGCGGTTTGGCCCGTAACGGTCTTGAATGTAACCCGCCCATTTACGCTCGAGCAGCGTATAATAAGCCGCTCCGGTAATCATGGCGCCAAAGATTATGACAATTTTGATGACGACCCAGAGAATTTCGCTGTGGTACCACATAGAGTTTGGGTCAGCCCGTTCTTTTCGTCGCGAGCGTCGAGCCTAAATGAACCGCTGTCTGTCGCGCTTACGTTGGCGTCGTCATGGCTGCGCCGGGGCTTCAGCGCGCTGTCCACAGCGGAAAAAAGCGAAAATAGAAGCTGTAAAAAACCGCCTGCTGGTTAAGGGGTCTGTTGCCGAAGATGCGTGTTTCGAGCGATCGCAGGTAACTGCGTATATGGTCCGCGCCTCTGAGTGCCGCCGCGACTGGCATGCGGCTCAGAACGAGCGGGGCGAGCGGGGGCACGTGGCCTTCTGTGACCCGGTCGCGCAGCGCGGCCCAAAAAGGCAGAACCGCGAAGCGCAGAGCGCGCGTTTGTACCGTCACCGTTTCTTTGTCAAACAGTTGGCGTGGTATTGTATAGAGAACCCGCTCGAGCGCGAGAAAATCGTCGTTTGAATAGGCGAGTGTGTCGCAGGCAGCGCGCATTTCGGTGATGAGCTTTTCTGTAGCTTCTGGATATTGCATCATAAAATCTCGTACACCTGCGAGGTGATAAAATCTAAGCCATCCGTCAGACGGCAGACTCTGGCCGGCAGGTGCGATGTGCACGCGCGTGATGACGGCCCGCGATCTGATCGTCTCTTTCAGAATCTCGGCGGTGGGCACACTGAGAAAGTAATAGTGCCGTTCACCCGGCTCTTCGAGCGTTTTCAGCATCGCCGTTTCGGCTTCGTCTTTGATGCCCGCCGCATTCTGAAAAATGACGACACGCGCATTGGATTTCCACGGCGCATAGGGCAGAATCTTTTTCTGCAGGTGCCTGACTGTACCCGTCGGGGTTTCTTTTTCGCTGCCAATCAGCACTGATTCGCCTGTGAATTCAATTAGATCGGGGTGCCGGCTCTCGTGTACCAAAGTCGAAGTGAGTGCCATGCTGTCTGATGCGTCGCGCCTGTTGAGGTACAGAATATCGCAACCCAGCTGCCGAAGATGCGCCGCTTTTTCAGGCGACATATCGCCTTCAAAAATGACCGTCTGCGGCGCATTTTCTGCGTTAATGCGCAGCACGTTCTCTCAATAGACGGGCGTTAGCCACTTCATATATTGCGGCATCTCACCCGAGGCGTACGCAAAGAAGGTATTTCTCAGCTTTTCGGTGATGGGGCCAATCGTACCCGCAGCGATCTGGCGACGGTCG
>JAKQXK010000175.1 GCA_029561505.1 Spirochaetota bacterium
CACCTCGGCGCTCTTGGCCTTCTGCTCGAGTTGCTGCGTCGCAAGCCGCGAAAACAGCGAAACGGAGAGAACGAAATAGATCGCTGAAAACAGGGCGCCAACAGCCAGCATAATGAGCCCGAGCGTCAGCGTTAGCCTGACAGCAAGGGCGGGGTGCGGTTTCGCAACAGCAGGCGATGAGGACATACGTATTTATATGATCGGCAGACCGGGCGTCAATTTTGAGTGTAAACTCGTTTACAAGACGTCAAAAACTCAGGTGCTGAGTAATGGCGCAAACAGTCCAACCCGGCAAATTCGTTTATTTCTTCTCAGCCAGCCGCACCGAAGGCGGCGCCGGCGACAAAAAGCTGCTCGGCGGTAAGGGTGCAAACCTCGCAGAAATGACCACATTGGGCATTCCGGTGCCTCCGGGCTTTACGATTTCAACCGAAGTTTGCACGTATTATTACGCAAACGGCAACCAATACCCAGCCGACCTGCAGGCGCAGATCGATAAGGGTATCGCCGAGCTTGAGGCGGCCATAGGCAAAAAATTCGGAGATAAAACGAACCCGCTGCTGGTCTCTGTGCGCTCGGGCGCCCCGGTTTCGATGCCCGGCATGATGGATACCATCTTGAATCTCGGCCTCAACGACGAAACGGTTGCGGGCCTCATCGCAAGCACCGGCAATGCGCGCTTTGCTTATGATAGCTACCGCCGCTTCATTCAGATGTATGGCAACGTCGTTTTGGGAATGAAGCACCACGACTTCGAGCACATTCTCGACGCACTCAAAAAATCGAAAGGTGTCACCGAAGATCTCGCGCTCGACGCCGAAGACCTGAAAAAGCTGATCGCCGACTACAAGGTCGAGGTGAAAACCAAGATCGGTCGCGACTTTCCCCAGGCGCCAAAAGAACAGCTGATGGGCGCCATCGACGCCGTCTTCGCCTCGTGGATGAACGACCGCGCGATCACCTATCGCAAACTCAATAGTATTTCAGAAGCGCTCGGCACTGCCGTCAACGTGCAGTCGATGGTGTTCGGTAATATGGGCGACGACTGCGGTACCGGTGTGGCGTTCACCCGTAACCCCGCCAATGGCGAGCGCAAATTCTATGGGGAGTTCTTAATGAACGCACAGGGCGAAGACGTCGTCGCGGGCATTCGCACTCCCCTTTCTATTGAAAAGCTCGGTGAAAAAATACCCGAAGCGCTCAAAGAGCTGCACGGGTACGCCGACAAACTCGAGCAGCATTACAAAGACATGCAAGATATCGAGTTCACTATCGAACGCTCGAAACTCTATATGCTGCAGACGCGCTCGGGTAAGCGCACCGCATTTGCCGCGATTCGCACCGCTGTTGAAATGGTCGATGAAAAACTGATCGATGAAAAAGCGGCGCTGAAGCGCATCGATGCGAGCACGTTACCATCGCTGCTGGCAAAAATCTTCGATGAAAAAGAGAAGAAAGATGTTCTCGCCAAAGGCCTTGTGGTCGCAACCGGCTTGCCAGCCGGCCCCGGTGCCGCGAGTGGCAAAATTGCGCTCACGGCAGAAAAAGCCGTCGAATGGGCTGCGGCAGGCGTGAAGTCTATTCTCGTGCGTGTCGAAACTTCGCCCGAAGATATTTCAGGTATGCACAGCTCTGAGGGCATTCTGACTGCTCGTGGCGGTATGACTTCACACGCAGCCGTTGTTGCGCGAGGCATGAACAAACCATGTATCGTAGGCTGCAGCGCGCTCGAAGTTGACTATAAGACGGGCACAGTAGAATTTAATTCAGGTACAACCAAGGCAGTTAAACTAAAAGAAGGCGACCACATCTCGATCGATGGTTTCACAGGTCAGGTTCTGAACGCATCGCTGAATACGATTCCGAGCGAGCTCGAACAGGTATTCGTCACCAAAACTCTACCGGTTGAAAAATCGCTGCTGGCCCAACAATACGCCCGCATCATGCAATGGTCAGACAAATACAGCCGGCTGAAGGTACGCACGAACGCCGACACGCCTGAAGACGCAGCAGTCGCGCGCAGCTATGGCGCGATGGGCATCGGGCTTTGCCGCACCGAGCACATGTTCTTTGCCGAAGAACGTATCGCGGCAATGCGCGAAATGATTCTGTCATCAAGCGTCGAAGAACGCGAAAAGGCGCTCGCGAAACTTCTGCCTTACCAGCGCGCCGACTTCAAGGGAATCTTCTCCGCGATGGAAGGGCTGTCGGTTACCGTGAGGCTTCTCGACCCCCCTCTGCATGAGTTCTTGCCACACGAAGAGGCGCAGATTGAAGAGCTCGCAAAGGCATTCGGCAAAACCTCGCAGTACGTTCATAAAAAAATGGACGATCTCAAAGAGTTTAACCCCATGCTCGGCCACCGTGGCTGCCGCCTAGGCATCACTTACCCTGAAATCACCGCGATGCAGACGCGCGCGATTATCGAGGCTGCTGCTGAATTACTGAAAGAAGGTAAAAAAGTATTTCCTGAAATTATGGTGCCGCTCGTCGGTCACTACAAAGAGCTCGCGAACCAGGCGAAGGTCATTCGTGAGACTGCTGATGCAGTGATGAAAGAAAAAGGCATCAAGGTCGATTACGCACTCGGCACGATGATCGAAGTGCCGCGCGCAGCGGTCACTGCCGACGAAATTGCGCAGCACGCTGAGTTCTTCAGCTTTGGCACGAATGACCTGACACAGATGACCTCAGGCTTCTCGCGCGACGACTCAGAGCACTACCTGCCCTATTACATCGAAAAGGGCATATATCCGCAAAATCCGTTTCAGGTATTTGACTGGGAAGGCGTCGGCAAACTCGTCGAGATAGCCATTGAAAAAGGCCGCCAGACCAACCCGAAAATCAAACTCGGTGTTTGTGGCGAGCATGGTGGCGACCCGGCATCGATCGGCTATTGCCACCGCATCGGGCTCGACTATGTTTCGTGCTCACCCTATCGTGTGCCGATCGCAAGGCTCGCCGCCGCTCAGGCAGCGCTAAGCTAAAATCCGGGCGGTTTTTGAGCGCGCATCTGGCAGATGCGCGTGGCGATTATTGTGAGGCGCAGGCCGAACTGTGCAGCGAGGCGATATGGCCCTCGTAAGCCCAGACCGCCGAACGAAAGCGCGGCCAGTTTTTTTGCCTTAAGCCCATCTGCATCGTGCGTGAAAGTTGCACCATCTGTTTGTCGCCGCCTGCCTGCACCAGCGCGGTAACCATTTGCTGATAACCCGAGAGCTCTTGCCGCTGGCGGCGAAAGTCAAATTTCGCTGGCATGCTCGATTTCACAGTGGCGAGCGCAGACGCAAATTCACCCAAAGCTTTACACTGCTCGTTGTGCTCTTCTGGAGGTTCGGGCTCTGCAGTGTGTATTTCATGGGTCTGCTCGACACTCGCCTGCGGCGTCTGCACAGCGTCGCCTTTGACGAGTTCATATTGAGGGTCTTGGGTTTTTTGCTGCGGGCTGTTGATGACAATTTGTCGGGTCGCGAGCTTCATGATGTTATCCCAATTCGCCGTAGTGCTCTTTACCTCAGCGCGCACGATTGACAAAAAGCGGCTTGTGAAAGCGCCACCGGTTGCGTCTTGCCCGAACGAAAACTGGCCGACGATCGAACCCGATGCGTAGATGCGGCCTGAGAACTCGACAAACAGTTTGCGCCAGGCTTCGTCTTGGTCTTCGAGCATGGCGCGCGAGTTGATGCCTGCCTGCGGCAGATCAATGTAGTTGTTGCACGAGTCGCTGATCGCAATCACCATGCGGGGCTTTTTCGCGTCGATGGTGTCGATGACCCACTGAAAGTCGACACCCTTGGTGCCGGCATCAGGTATGTAGAGCAATGGCCAGCGCGTTTTTACGGGCTGCGTGCGAAAACCGTGCCCCGAATAATAGAAAATCACCGCGTCGTCGCTGTCGACTTTCAGGTTCTTGACTGCATCCATAATCGGGCGGGACTTTAGGCCAGCGCCTTTGATGACCTTCAGATCGAGCTTGAGACCCGTACGGGCAGATATCTGCTGCGCGAAACCTTCGAAGTTGGCCAGATCGGTGACGACTGATTTGCCGATCGAGCGGTCATTGGTATCACCTACCAGCAGCACGCGCAACGAACCGGCAAATGCCGGTGAAACGCCCATGACGAGAACGGCGGCAGCGAGTGCGCCGCGAAAAAAAGACCGCTTCATGTCAGTTGCCTTCTTTCAGGGCAGCGAGATTCGGGTCAGAGGGAAAAATCTCGCGAGCGAGCGCGAGAATTTCTTTGCGGGCCGGGTCAAAATCTTCTAGATTACCTTGCTTGCCTTCACGACCATAACTCACCTCGTTGCAGGTGAAACAAAACAGCGCGTGAGACTGTTTACCCGCCTTCTCGAAGATAAAACCGACGTACGGCACGAACTGGCAGCGTTTTGCCGATTTGAAGTCGTATGTGTTGACGTCAAAGACGACTGACTGCAGGCGCTTCACCTGGTCAGCGTTAAGAATTTTTCCCTTTTTGACGATCGCGTACCCTTCGAGATTCTCTTTTTTGGCGCCTGAGGTCGGGTCAGAATTGACAATCACGGGTATCACACGCTGGGCGTCGGCATAAATTTCAGTGCCTGCCAATAACTTTTCGACCTGCGGGTCGGTTTTTCCCGTGAACATAAAACGCTCCTTCGGTGCATCACCCGATTTGCAGGCACTCACAGAGAGGCCAACCGCAACCACGGCGAATAGAATGTTATTTTTCATGAAGCGCTGATGGCCCGCGCGGCTGAGAAGTCAATACAATATACGGCAGACCGGTACTCTATGAGAAGGCGAGATGTTCTGAAGTCTGCAGCCGGCGCAAGAACGCTTCTTTTTCCTCATTATTATGGCGTTCAATCTCAATATTGCCCCAGACCGGTTTCGGCCAGGCGGCGTCTGTGGTGAAGCGTGCGAGCACATGCACGTGCAGCTGCGGCACCATGTTGCCGAGCGCGGCGACGTTGATTTTATCGGGTTTGAATTCTTGCTTCAGCAACTCGCTGACGCGCGCAATCTCGCGCATCAGCTGCTGCTGTTCGCTTTCGCTGAGATCGATCAATTCGCGCACACCCGCCACGCGCGGCACCAGAATGAGCCATGGCAGTGCCCGGCAATCCATCGCAACGAGCCGGCACAGCGGCAGCTCTTTGACGGCGAAAGTGTCGGCGGCAAGCTGCGGGTGCAGTGCAAATGTTTCAGGCATATTGCAGCAGGTCGGCGAAGCGGTCGAGCTTCACAGCCCATTTGGTAATTTCGCCCGCAGGCGCATGGCCATAAGCGCACCACGCAAAATCGCAGTCGATTGCTTCGGCAGCCTCGAGGTCGCTGAGTCGGTCACCCACCATCACAATCTTTTCGCGCGCGATGCCCATTGAGGTATAATGGCGCATGATGTCGCTCTTAGTGAAAATTTTTTCACCGTCAATATAAGTGGGATATATCACG
>JAKQXK010000321.1 GCA_029561505.1 Spirochaetota bacterium
CTCGAAAACCGGCAGCTGCAGGTTTCTGATTTTCGCCTGCAACTCATCGCCGCGTTTATTCCGGTGGTGCTGGCACTCTTTCACATCGCGCGCGTCAAGGTCGGTGAAGGCATGCAGAACACGCTCACGGCGCTGAAAACCGTGCTGATCTTTGTGATCGCGATTGCGCTGTTCTTTGTCGCTGCGCCGACAGCCAACCCCGTGCTCACGAGTGAAGCCGCAACTCCCGAATTCTGGAAATGGGGAGGTCTCGTTCTCACGGTGATGTTCGCTTACAGTGGCTGGAACGCAGCCTCATACCTCGGCGGCGAGGTCAAAGACCCGATCAAGAATCTGCCACGCGCGATGGTTATCGGCACGCTCGTCACGTGCGGCATCTACCTTCTGCTCAACTATAATTTTCTCAAATTCGCCGGATTCAACCGCGAAACGACTGATCTCGCCGTGAACGCATTTGCCGCCCTTCTGGGTAAAGCCGGCGGCGCGGCGCTCTCGTTTCTCATCGCTTTTTTTCTCGTATCATCAGTCTCGGCAGAAGTGATGATCGGGCCACGCGTCTATTACGCAATGGCCGATCAGGGCCTGCTTTTCAAAAAACTCGCACAGGTTCAACCCAAACTCGGCACCCCCGCGTTTGCGATCATTTTGCAGACGGCGATCAGCGTCATCTATATTCTTACCTTCGGCTTTGGTGGTACGCTTAATCTTTTGATCTTCATGGGTTTTGCACTGAGTTTCTTTCCCTGGCTGACCGTCTTTGGTCTGGTCTGGTCTCACTATGGCTCGCTGAAGCCTGTCGGGCACCCGACGCACAACGCGATCATCGCGAACCGGCCCTACCGCTCACCGCTGTTTCCGTTGTTTCCATTACTCTACCTCACAGCTTCAATGTTCATGATGATTTCGTCATTGATCTACAAAACCGAGCAGTCATTGTGGGCGATTGGCGTGACGGTGGTGGGTGCGGCGAGTTTTTATATCTGGCAGAAATTTAAAGCTTAGATTGATTGCCGGCCTTTCGCCGGCAAACAATCTAAGCCGTACCCGAGGGATCCCAACAGGTACGTAAGTTTTCGTTCATGGAATCAAGCGTCGCCATGTCTTGCGCGGCGATTTCAAAATCGAAAATGGCAAAGTTCTCGGCGATGCGCGAGGGTGAGACCGACTTGACGAGCACGATATTACCCTTCTGAATCGACCACCGCAGTAAAATCTGCGCGACCGATTTGCCATAGCGTTCAGCCAGCGGTTTGAGCGAAACATCCTCAACTTTCTGGCCGTGCGCAAGCGGGCTATAGGCTTCGATACGAATACCGCGCGACTCACAATAAGTTTTCAGCTCGGTTTGGCTGAGCCACGGGTGCAGTTCGATCTGGTTGACCACTGGCTTCACCTTTGCCGTTGCCAAAAGTTCATCGAGGTGTTTCGGCATATAGTTGCTCACGCCGATCGAGCGCGCTTTGCCCGATGCGTGTATCTGCTCGAGCGCCTGCCATGCGGCGGCGCGGCTTTTCGTGACGGGAAAATGTATGAGATAGAGGTCGATATAGTCGAGGCCGAGGCGCTCGAGGCTACCTGCAAACGCCGTCTCGGCGCGCGCCTGGTCGGTGTTCCAGAGTTTGGTCGTCACATAAATTTCGCTGCGGGGTAGGCCGCTTTCGCGAATCGCGCGGCCGACGTCTTCTTCGTTGCCATAGATGCGCGCGGTGTCAATGTGGCGATAACCGGCGTCGAGCGCCGCACGCACTGCCTTGTAGCATTCGCCGGCGCCGGCTTTCCACACGCCAAAGCCAAGTTGTGGAATTTCATGACCATCGTTGAGTTTTATGCGCGGTACCATGGCTTGAACTTGCCAAGGGATGTGGGGCGACAAGAAAATCGTTAAGCGATCTTCTTGTCGCCCCACATCAAATTATCATTTGCACAGGGCGAGTGCCATCAGAAGAGTCATCTGGTGCCGGCTGCAATTGACCTCGAAAATATCGACGAAAAGCAACTGTTGCAGAGCCGGCTGTGCGACCTGCCGATCACCATTGACAACACCTGGTTGAAAGAGGTCATCGATAAGCTCTACGCAGAGCTCGAAGCGCGCGGCCTCGCGTTCAGACCGCCCTGCTACCTCGGCGACGAGTGGTTTTCACCTGAAGGTGTGCCCGTTATCGCCTTACCCTTTTACCTCGCACACCCACGCCTCGCGCAGCTCGAACGAAAAATGATCGGTGAAGCCGAAGGCGAAAACCGTGACGAAGCGATGCGCCTGCTGCGCCATGAATGTGGGCATGCGTTCGTGCACGCATTTAGACTCACCGGCCGCAAAACCTGGCGCGAAGTGTTCGGGCACCCGCGTAAACCCTTTAGCGACTATTACCGCTATCAACCCTACAGCAAGTCATACGTCAGAAACCTCAAAGACTTCTATGCGCAGAGCCACCCTGAAGAAGACTTTGCAGAAACGTTCGCCGTTTGGCTAAACCCCGATGAGAACTGGCGTGAACTCTACGCCGACTGGCCGGCGCTTCGCAAACTCGAATACATCGAATCGCTTGTGCCCGCGCTCGGTAGCAAGAGCATAAAAGTAAAACGTTCACAGTATTTCTTTCATATCAGCTCATTAAAGAAAAAACTCGAAAACCACTACCGCCAAAAACGTCGCCTCTACATCGAACACGAACCCGATTTTTTTGACGAAGATCTGAAACTTGTTTTTTCTGCCAGCGAAGGCAAGGCACGCACGTCTGCGGGCAAATTTCTTTCGGCTAACCGAAAAGAACTCGAGGCTTCGGTGGGCAGATACACCGGTGAGAAAAAGGTGATGATACGCAATCTTTTTAATCGATTGAAAAAGCGCTGTGATACGCTCGGCCTGTTCGTTGAAAACGCCAACAGCGCCAAAGCGCTCATGGGCTTCACCGCTTACCTGACATCGCTCGTCAGCAACCACCGCTATACCAATCGTTACAAACCTGCAAAATGAAAGTTCTGGTTGCATTTGATTTTCCCACCACTCTGCCGAAAGACGGTGATTACCGATCTTTGCTGCACGCAGAAGACTGGCGCCCCACGCGCAACGTCATGGAAGCGATTCAGCGCCTTGGCCACGAGCCGATTCTGCAGGGAGTCTATGACGATATTCTACCGCTCGTCTTCACGATCAAACGCAAGAAGCCCGATATCGTCTTTAATCTGCTCGAGTCGTTTCGACAGAAACGCCACTACGAAGGCGCACTCGCGGGCCTCTTTGATTTATTGCAAGTACCATACACCGGCTGCTCGGCAGAGGCGCTGACGATCTGCCGCAATAAGTCTTATACGAAACTTCTTCTCAGGCATACAAAAATCAAGTTTCCTCGTTCGGTGGTGTTTCCGCGCGGCAAAACGAATCGCAGCATCAAAGACCTGAAGTTTCCGGTGATCGTAAAGCCGCTGGGCCTCGAAGGTTCAGACGGCATATCTCAGGCTTCATTTGTCGCCGACGAAGCAGCGTGCATTGAACGCGTCAAAACGCTGCACGAAACCTATCAGGTCGACGCCCTCGCAGAAGAATATATCGAAGGCCGCGAAATTTATGCAGGTGTATTGGGGCTCGAAAAGCTCACGGCGCTGCCATTGCGCGAAATGCTGTTTACCAACTTTCCAGAAGACAGGCCAAAATTCGCCACGTTTCATGCAAAGTGGAACCCCGAGTTTCGCAAAAAATGGGGCATCAAGAACACCTTCGCCAAAGGCATCGACGAAAAAACCCAGGCGGATATAGAACAGATCAGCAAATCGGCATTTCGTGCGCTCGGCCTTTCGGGCTTCGCCCGGCTTGACCTGCGGCTAACCGACAAGAACGAGATTTTCGTGCTCGAGGTTAACCCGAACCCAAATATCGCCAACGACGATGAGATTGCCTACGCTTCGCAGCGCCTCGGCATCTCGTACGACCAGCTGATTCAGAAGCTGCTCGACTATGGTAAACGGCGACGGGGCTAGATCGATTTACAGCCTGTCTGCCCGGCATTTTTATACGCAGATGAAATACGATATCGCAGTACTCGCGGGCGACTATATCGGCCCCGAAGTGATGAAATCAGCATTAGAAGTGCTGTCAAAAGTCTCAGACGACAAAACCAGCTTTCAGTTTCACGAAGCTCTGGTCGGCGGCTCGGCCATCGACGCCACAGGCAAAGCCTTACCCGCTGAAACTCTCAAGACTGCAGAAGCTGCGCACGCGATTCTTTTTGGCTCGGTCGGCGGCCCCAAATGGGAACACCTGCCACCTGCAGAACAACCCGAGCGTGCCTCACTTCTGCCACTCAGAAAACATTTTTCGCTCTACGCTAACCTGCGGCCGGCGATAATCTATAAAGAGCTGAAAGAAGCTTCACCTCTGCGCGCTGACATAGTCGGCGATGGTCTCGACATTCTCATCTTGCGCGAACTCACGGGCGACGTCTATTTCGGCGAACCAAAACTGCGACGCGGCGAAGGGGCGAACGAAGAAGCGCTCGATACCATGATTTACAAACGTTATGAAATTGAACGTATCGCGCACCTTGCGTTTCAATCGGCACGGTTGCGCCGCAAGATTGTGCACTCGATCGATAAGGCGAACGTGCTCACCAGCATGGTGTTTTGGCGCGAGGTGGTCACACAGGTCGCGAAAGAATACCCCGATGTTACGCTCAACCACCAATATGTCGACAACGCCGCGATGCAGCTCATTCGCTGGCCTTCTCAGTTCGACGTCGTGCTCTGCCCGAACATGTTCGGCGACATCTTGTCAGACGAAGCGAGCCAGATCACGGGGTCGATCGGTATGCTCGCGTCGGCTTCATTGGGTGAAACGGGTAAGTGGGGCCGAGACGGCCTTCAATTCGGGCTCTACGAGCCCGCCGGTGGTACCGCACCCGACATCGCGGGCAAAGGTATCGCGAACCCAATCGCGCAAATTCTTTCAGCCGCGTTGCTGCTCAGATATTCACTGAAGCTCGAAGACCAGGCAATGAGGATAGAGAACGCGGTGAAGTCGGCGATTGCCGCAGGCGCGCGTACGCGTGATCTAACGGCAGATGCTTCGCAAGCAATTTCGACTGCTGAGATGACGCAGGAGATTGTGAAACGGCTTTAATGTTTGTCACCCTGAGCATGTCGAAGGGTGACACGGTCATGGTTCGACAAGCTCACCATGACCAAGAATTATTACATTGCAACGTGTGCACAACCATGCATTTAGTTTGACACGGTGCTGGACGCAGGCCCCTTTTGGCAATCGAAACGAAACCTGAAATTCTTTCGCTAACCGAGCCCGAGCTAACCGATATTCTTGTGGCCGACGGCCACAAAAAGTTCAGAGCCCAACAGGTGTTTCAGTGGCTGCACCTGAAGCAGGTGTTCGACCCGGCAAAGATGACGAACCTGAAACCCGAGTTTCATGACTACCTCAGAGAAAGATT
>JAKQXK010000331.1 GCA_029561505.1 Spirochaetota bacterium
GGTTGCCTTTGCCGTGCTCATCATCAGGGGCGAGACTATTGCAAGGCTTTTCGACCTGGTATTGCCACTGCAACATTCACTTCTGCTGACCATTGTGCTGGTACAGGTGCTGGCGCTTTACCTGATTGCCCGTTTCTTTAAACCGATCGCCGCCAAAACATCGATGGTGTGGGTGCGCCGCCTGGTGTTCGCAGAAGTGGTTGTGTATGCCCTGAAGTTTAATCTTGTGGGAGCGCTCTTCACCGCACTGAAGAACGGGGCCGAACAGGTTCTCAGGTATTCGTCGACCGGCGCCGCGTTTGTTTTTGGCGTTTTTGGTTCAGAAGAAGGCATGCGCTCTGCATTCTCGACAGCCCTCGGTGATAAGACAGCGTCTGTAGCATTTGTTTTTGCCTTTCAGGTATTGCCAACTATCATCTTCGTCGCTTCGATTTTTTCAGTGCTGTATTATCTCGGCGTCATGCAGCCTATCATTCGGGCCATCGCTGGTTTTATGAGCCGGTTCATGCGCGCTTCGGGGGCAGAAACGCTCGACGTAGCGGCCAATATTTTCATGGGCCAGACCGAAGCCCCGCTGACGATTAAACCATACCTGGCCAACCTGACGCGGTCAGAGCTGTTCACTCTCATGGTTTCGGGTATGTGCCACTGCAGCGCCGGTATTCTTGTCGTCTATGTCTCAGTCGCGGGTGTTGATATGCGGCATCTGATGGCTTCGGTGATCATGACGGCGCCCGGGGCTATCATGCTCTCAAAGATGGTTATCCCTGAAACGGGCATGCCTGAAACCAGCCGGGCAAAATCTTTAGAAGCACCCGATCGGGCCTCGTTGCCTAATGACAGCAATGGCCCTGTCAACGTGATCGACGCAGCAGCGCGCGGGGCGTCAGAGGGGCTGATTCTGGCCGCGAATGTTGCAGCGATGCTGATCGCATTCATCGCGTTGATCGCCCTCGTGAACGGAATCTGGTCTTCTTTGCGTGATGTGGCAATTCAGCACACCACGGGGTCGTTGCAGCAGATCGTCACAGCGGTTCCCCTAACGATTCAGCAACTGCTGGGTTATGCGTTTGCCCCGATCGCATTTATCACGGGCGTGCCTTGGGGCGAAGCCGTGCAGGTTGGTAATTTGCTCGGTACCCGCATTGTACTCAATGAATTCGTTGGCTACATCGAACTCGGCAAAATAAAAGCGCTGCTTTCGCCCAAATCGTTCATGATCTCGACGTATTTGCTCTGTGGCTTCGGCAGTCTCACTTCAATTGCCATCATGGCTGGTGGGGTGGGGGCGCTGGTGCCCTCGCGGCGGGCCGAGCTCGCGGCTCTGGGGTTAAAGGCTGTTCTGATAGGCGTCATGTCTAACATTTTGGCCGCGTCCATTGCGGGGGTGCTGTTCTAGGCGACGGGCGAAACCCACGCGGGTTGGCGCAATATCCCTCAGACGGCAGGGGACGAAATGCAAAAATTGCTCATAATTTCCAAGAAATCTCTCGGCGACATTATTCTGCAGACCGGTGTGATTCAGGCGCTGAAAGAAGCGCATCCGCGTATGCAGATCACCGTTGCGTGCGACGCGCGTAATGCATCAGCGATTGTCAAACACCCCGACGTTGCCGAGGTTCTGCCGCTGACTCTGAAGGGTGAACAAGCAGCCGGATTTCTCAGCGTACTAAAAAACATACGCAGCAAAAAGTTTGACGCAGTTCTCACCTTTGGCCGTGATTCACAGGCATGCCTCTGGGGCTTTCTCGCACGCATCAAAATGCGCGTCGGTGTGCGCAACCAGCCGCTGAAATTTCTGCTGACGCGCACCGCAATTGAACACGCCAGCGAAATCAATTCATTCGAATTTTATCACAAGCTTGGGGCGCTCGTCTCGCCGCAGCTTAAGGCACAATACCCGACAATCAGCGTTGATAAACAAGAAGTTGGCCGTCTGAGAAATCAGCTATTCAAGTTACGCCTTTCACGGCGCTTTATCATCTGGCACATTGGCTCGAGCATTGAAGAAAAGCGTTATCCGGTTTTTCAGATTATCGAAACTCTGCGCCTCTTTAAAAAGAAGCGCATTATTCACCCGGTTCTGTTCGCCGCGGGGCCAGGCGACGAAGCGTTCATCGCCGAACTCGAAAATGCCGTCAACACGAGCGACCTAAAGTCGATGAAGGTCTTTTTCGCAGATGAGATCGACTTCAGCGCGACAGCAGCTCTTTTCACCCTGGCGCACCTCGTCATCTGTAATGACGCGGCTCCGCGTCATGTCGCCGCGGCGATCGGCAAAAAAAGCCTGACGCTGATGCCCCACCACCGCAGACACAGCTGGCAGGTTTATGGCGAAGAACAGAAGGCATATTTTCTTTTCTCCGATGTGCCAATCGAGTCGCGCGCCGTCGACACGGTCGAGCCGGCCGAACTCGCGGGCATGATTCGAAAACTTATCTGATCAGAGTTTTAGTTGTTTGCGCGGCGACGCACTGAAAACTAATCAGCCTGAACATGGAATTCAAAAATATTCTCGAAGAACTTCTCGCCGGGCAGAACCTGCCGGCCGAAAAAATTACCTGGCTCATCTCTGAGACGATGCATGGTCGCCTGACGGCTGCGCAAATAGCCGCCTGGCTGATTGCGCTTCGCAATAAGGGCGAAACCCCGGCTGAAATTGCCGCCTGCGCGCAGACAATGCGGGCCATGGCGACACCTATCATGAAAAATGATCTGCCCCCGCTTTTTATCGATACCTGCGGCACCGGCGGCGACCGCTCTCACCTCATCAATATTTCGACCCTGGTTGCGCTTACCCTGGCCTCGAGCGGGGTTGCGGTAGCTAAACATGGTAATCGTGCGGTGTCATCTTCTTCGGGCTCAGCCGATGTGCTCGAGGCCATCGGGTATCCGCTCGAAGAAGACCCTGCGCTCATTGCAGCACGCCTCAAGCGCACCAATTTCGCGTTCTTTTTCGCTCCTCTTTATCACCCTGCAATGAAGCATGCCGGGCCGGTGCGCCGTGAACTCGCAGTGCGCACGGTCTTTAATATTTTGGGGCCCTTGGCAAACCCTGCGGCGGCGCCTGTGCAGCTGATGGGCGTCTATGCGCGCGAATTGCTCGGCCCGGTCGCAGAAACTCTGAAGCTTCTCGGTCTGAAGGCTGCGCTGGTTGTGCATTCTGAAGACGGTCTCGATGAAATTTCGCCTCTCGCGCCGACGCATTATGTTCTTTTGCATTCGGGCAAAATAACCGCGGGCGTCTATCAGCCCCCGCCGCAGAAATACCTCACGTCACTCGACGCGCTGCGCGCCGATACCAAAGAAAAATCCCTCGCCGACTTTCGCGGTGTGCTCGATGGCTCAAATACCGCCGGCGTCTACATGACAGCGCTTAATGCAGCGTTTGCGCGCAAACTTTTTACCGCCGCAGGGTCTGTTGCACCGGTGCCAGACGTTACGCCGACACCCGATGAAATTGTATCCGAATTCAGCCACATCGCGAGCGGCGCACTCGCCGACTTTGCATTGTTCCCGTAGAATACACTCAGGCGAAGCGTTTGCGACTCGCCTGACCGCAATATCAATGAAAATGCTCGACCTTGACGCGTTTGCCTGTAGCTTGTCCTGATGCAAGAATGGATACATAGTCATAAAGAGCTGCTCGTCTATGCGAGCATGCCAGTCACGAGCGCCTTCGTCGGCTGGCTCACAAACTGGATAGCGATCAAGATGACTTTTTATCCACTGACGTTCTGGGGCATACCACCGTTTCTGGGCTGGCAGGGTATAATTCCGCGCAAAGCGCACAAAATGGCTTCTAAGTCGGTCGAACTCATGACGACAAAGCTCATCAAAGTAGAAGAGATTTTCGACAAGGTTAAGCCGCACGAGATGGCGCTTGAACTGGCCGAGCCTATGAAAAAAGTCACGCACGAGCTTGTCGATGAGGTGGGGCGTTCTGCCAACCAGACCGTATGGGACCTCACGCCCGGCGCAGTGCGCGAACAAATCGCAAAGCAGGTAAATAAAGAAACCGGGCCTTTGCTCGAAGGCTCCATTAAAGAGATAAAGCGAAATATTCTTGCTGTTTTCGACCTCAAGAGTCTCGTTATCAAGAACCTCACAGGCAAAAATGTCATTCTGCTCAACGAAATGTTTATGCGTTGCGGCAAGAAAGAGTTTACCTTCATTGCGCTCAGCGGCATCTATTTTGGTTTTCCTTTCGGTGTGTTGCAGATGGCGCAG
>JAKQXK010000332.1 GCA_029561505.1 Spirochaetota bacterium
CGCTGGTGCAAAGCACCAGCGGGGTAGCTTTCCTTATTTAATAAGAGCCCGTGTGATGGAATTGGTAGACATACAGGACTTAAAATCCTGGGGCAGCAATGCCGTGCCGGTTCGATTCCGGCCACGGGTACATGAGACAGGCGAGCCGCCGGCACCTTCAGACGCCGGTGCCGGTTCGTCTGAGATCCTCACTTCTCAGGTACCATTCGCTAGCGGCGCAGGCGCTGATTCTGATACCCTTCGATCGCGTTCGGGCCGTGTTGCTCTGATTGACTCGCACTGCCATCTTGACCTGGTTGTCGAGCGCGGGCTCGGTGTTGGCGAGATCACAGAATCGCTGCTCGAGAATGATATTTGCGGGCTGGTTGAAATTGGTGCGGACAAGTCGGCGATGCTTTGGGCGCGTACGCTGGCGCATACGGCGCGGCAGTTTGAGGTCTATTATACGATCGGGCATCACCCTGGCGAGGCGGCGACGGAAGATTTCGAGTTCGGCATTCAGTTTATCGAAGAGAATAGGGCGGATAAGAAATTCGTCGCGGTGGGTGAGATCGGGCTTGACTATCATTATCATGCGGATCAGGCCGAGATGCAGAAGCGGGTTTTTCGCGAGTTTGTGCATGCTGCGCGCCGTGTGGGTCGTGGTATTGCGATTCATACGCGCGATGCGCATCGGGATACGGTGGACATACTGAAGAATGATGGCTATGGAATTTCGCAGCTAATCCACTGCTTCACAGGCACCCGGCCCGAAATGGAAGAGTTCTTGGCACTGGGATGCTATATTTCATTCTCTGGAATTGTTACTTTCAAGAATGCAGCCGCGCTCCAAGAGGCAGCGAAAGTCTGTCCGCTCGATAAAATACTCATTGAAACGGATGCCCCGTTCTTGGCACCGATTCCGCATCGCGGCAAGGTCAATCAACCGGGTTACGTGCGCCACACCCTGGATTTTCTGGCAAAGTTGCGTGGTGAAGACGTCGAGCTTCTGGCGGCTGCGTGCACGAAGAACACGCGTGAATTTTACGCCATCGCGTAACGCCTTGGCCACCACTGCCAGGGAAAGAAGCTGCTGAAAGTCAGTTGCCTGAAGAGCGGAATTCGGAAATGATTGAGCGCGGCGCATTGTACATATTGCCAGCGCTTGATGCCCAGTTTGAAAAGTTCTTCGTTCGAAACTTTTCTGCTTCGATTTTCCATAGCCAGGCGGGGTAAATAGAGCTGGATCGCAATTCTAATCAGCATCGACACCGTAATGCCGAGTACCATGGCGGCGTAGCGCACAGCCCGCAGATCTTCGCCATAAAAGCACATAACGTGTCGATGGATCGATGTTCCCCTGGTTATCTGCCCCATTAACCCATCTTTAGTGTCGCTCATCAATCTATTCCATTTCAAATTCTGGTGCTCAATCAGCCGAAACAGACAATAGCGACTGATGTTGGAGTATGAACACTTACGCTGCTTTGCGCAGCTGCGCACTGCTTCCCAGGTTCTTTCTTGCAGATGCACTTCCCAAAGCTCCGTGATCGGGGTCGGCTTATCTCGCAAATAGACTGGTTGTCTCACGCATTTCATAGGTTTCTAATAATTAAATACCCAAAAACGTCCCTTTTTTCTCATGAATTTTTCAAAAAATCCAGCTATGGATTTTCCATGCTGTGAACCGTGATTCTCCTTTTCGACGGGTGGTTCGCACACAAACTCGCCGCATGTGCGGTATCGTCGGCTACATAGGCCCTAAATCCATCGAATCTGTTTTGCTCGTCGGGCTGCAAAAGCTCGAATACCGCGGTTACGATTCGGCCGGCATGGCCGTTTTGAACGGTGATGAACTCGCAACGCGCAAGGCCGTCGGCAAAATTATCGAACTCGAAAAGCAGCTCAAGAACCAACCGATTCTCGGCACAGCGGGTATTGCGCACACGCGCTGGGCAACACACGGCGAACCTTCAATGACCAACGCGCACCCGCACCTCAGCGGCCATAAAGATATTGCAGTCGTGCACAATGGAATTTTTGAGAACTACGCAAAACTCAAGGCAGAACTCATCGATGACGGGCACGTCTTTTTGAGCGAAACAGATACAGAAGTCGCTCCACACTTAATGGAGAAATATGTACACGAAGGTTTTTCCACAGAAGAGGCATTCGTGCGCATGCTGAAACGCGTCGAAGGCCAGTACGCAATCGCGGCCATCAGTGAAAAAGACGAAAAGAAAATCTTCTTCGCCCGCAAAGGTTCACCGCTCATCATCGCAAAAGGCAACAATGAATATCTGATTGCCTCTGATATACCCGCAGTCGTGCCGATTGCGCATGAGGCTATCTATCTCGAAGAAGAACAATGGGGATATATAACCGCAAGTGGGGTGGCCATCTTCACTCTTGGCGGCGAAGCTGTTCAACCAAAATGGCAGCCTGTTGCATTCAAAGAAGAAGACGTTGACAAAGGTGACTTTGAATACCTCATGCTCAAAGAGATTTACGAGCAACCCGACGTCTTTGATCGTATTCTCAAAGAGCGGCTCGACGACACGTTTATTCATTTTCCCGAACTAAAATTCAGCAAAGAGTATCTCGCCCGCGTAGGGCGCATTCTCATTCAGGCATGCGGCACATCGCTGAACGCCGGCATGATTGGCCGCATGTATCTCGAGCAATTTGCGCATATCAGCGCCGAAACCGATTATTCGTCTGAGTGGCGCTACCGCAACCCGTTGGCGAGCGGCGATTCGCTTGTTGTCGGCATTAGCCAGTCGGGAGAAACAGCAGATACGCTGGCTGGGCTGCGAGAGGCCAAGGCCAAGTTCATGCGGGTGCTGTCTTTTCTGAATAATGTCAATTCGACCATGGCGCGCGAATCTGATGCGATGATCAGTCTCATGGCAGGCCCTGAAATTGGTGTGGCGTCTACCAAAGCATTCACTGCGCAGGTGCTCAATCTACTTTTTTTCTCGCTCTATGTGGGCTCGATTAAATGGCTACTGCCAGCTGAAGAGCGCCGCGAAGTGCTCGATGAGATTCGGGCTCTTCCCGAGAAGATGCGTTCGATTCTGAAGAGCCATGACAAAATTAAAGAGATCGCCGAATTTCTCAAAGACAAGAACGACACGATTTTTCTGGGTAGAACCTATAACTATCCATCAGCGCTCGAGGGGGCGCTGAAGCTCAAAGAGATATCGTACATTCATGCTTCGGGTTATGCAGGCGGCGAATTCAAGCATGGCCCGCTGGCGCTTGTGAGCCACAACGTGCCTGTGGTCATCATTGCGCCGCAGGGAGACATCCGCACAAAAATGATCTCTAACCTCAAAGAGGCGCAGTCGCGCGGGGGAAAAATCATCTCGATCATCACAGAAGGTGACGAAGAATTAAAGAAAGAATCAGATTATTATGTTGAAATTCCGGCGTGTCTCGAAAGTATCTCTCCTCTCTTGGTTGCGATTCCGTTGCAGCTTCTCGCATATTACACGGCAATCGCACGGGGTTGTGACGTAGACAGGCCGCGTAACCTCGCCAAATCTGTAACTGTCGAATAGCATGAAGAAAAAAGCCGCAAAGAAAAAGGCCAGCCCGGCCCGTCCGGCAGCAGCCAAAAAAGCGGTGCAACCTAAAAAAACAACCGAAAAGGCCGAAGAGAAGAAAGTCGCTGCCCCGCCCCCGGCAGAGCCAGAGATTCTTGACGCCCGGCATGAGCGGGACGAAAAAGTACAGGCGTTGCTGGCCGGCATACAAAAACAAAACCCTGACGCCCTGGCACAATTTTTTGAAGAATTTTCTGACGATATCTATAACTTTCCGATGCGCATGTTTCGCTTCAATGAAGACGAGGCGAGCGAATTCTATTTATACGCTTTTGAGCATCTGCGCGATGGTCGTAAAATAGCCAGCTTTCAGGGCAAAGCCAAGTTCACCACATGGTTTTATGCGGTGCTCAGAAACCTGACCATAGACTTTCTGCGCTCTCAGAAAGACAAGGTGCGTTTTACCACGTACCTAAAAGCAGATGCTTCGGGCAAAATGGTCGATGCCATTGAGTCGGTGTCAGACACCCGCGAGCAGAACCTGTTCGAAGAAGCGCTTTTCGACCAGTTCAGTACTTCACTCGTCTCGCTGGCGATGCCGCACCGCGTGCTTTTCAAACTCGCTTATGCCTGGTATTTTGAACTCGATAAAGAAGAGCTTGCCTATCTTTGCGACCTGCAGAAAAAAACCGAGAGCGAAATTCTACTTCGCCTGACTGAGCTCAAGAAAGTTGCGCATGAAAAATCTGTCGAGGTGCGCGAACTCGAAGAAAAACTTACCGCTAACTTTCAGGGCATATCTGTTCTCGAGACCAAAATCGAAATGTATTTTCGCGAGAACCCCGATACCGACAAACGCCGCGAAAGCTGGAGCGAAGAGTTCTATTCGGCATCGATACCCCCGCAGATAATTGACATGATCCAGAGCCTCATGAAAAAAAAGAAAAAGCAGCAGAATCTGTCGTTACACCAGAAAAAAAGTCTGCTTTCTATACGCGTGCCCTATAAAGACCTTGGTGAGTTGCTCAATAGCACGCAGGGTGTGCTCTCGGTGCAGCTGATTCGTATCATCGAAAGATTGAGCCAGGCGCTCACGAACCAGCCTTCACACTAACACGGCGCGCACCCCGAGCTCGGTAACCGTCAAAACAAAAGTCACCTGATCGCCTCGTCGGGGTTGCGAGCGTGCCGAAGTTACATCGGCAAAAAAAGGAATATATTCATGTGGCCCGCGCGCGTCGATCTGGCCTTTGCCGCTGTTGCGATTGAAAAATTTTATCGTGCCTTTTAGTTCGCGGCCGTCTAGCGCATAATAACCGAGCAGCTCTTCTGGCGTGTGGTTGCCCTTGGCATCGGCGTTGAGCTGTTTAAGCAGCGCATCGAATGCAGCGAGATGTTTCGAATAGTCGGCGAGTGGTATCTGGCGATAAAGACGTCCATCCCAGTTTTGCAGATGCACGAGATTGCGAATTTCATTGCGAAAAACGTCGAGCTCGGTGCAAAGGTTTTCATCGAGAATCTGCATTGCCCGCAGCTGCTGAATATGCGCGGCGAATGTGCGCTTGCGTATCACGTTCAGCAGGTTGGTGTGTTGCGCTTCGGTTGTGCCTTTCGATCTGTCGCTTTGGTCAGAAACCACGAGCGGGTTTGCCACCAACGCGAAGACAATCGCTTCAATGATAATACCCTGTGTCACCAGAAGCTGAAAGAACAGCGCACTCTCGAGAGAATACTGCGGCTTAAAAAGCCGGTATTGCCACAACTGGTATTCGATGAGCTGCAGCATGTAGCAGATATTTGATTTGAATTCTGAATCTTTCAGGTATTGAAAATAGGTATCGCGGTAATGATCGATCGTCTTTAGGGTGCCCTTGGGAATCGCCAGCGGTATTTGTGCCGCATACTTTTCGTTGTATTCTACGAATTCGCGAATGAGATTCTGCGCCCGTTCTTGCGGATTCATGCCCAGCTGCCTGGGGTTCACGGTCATGCAGTTTTGGGTCGTCTTCTCACAGAAGTGGTGAGCGGCGATTTTTCGAGCACCTGCAAAGGCTTTCTCTCGCCGCGAATATCTATAAACAGCGGTTCTGATTTTGATGCGAGAGCTATCCTCATCATGCCCATACCATAGTTTTTGGTAAACGAGAATGTACCGCTCGTGACTTCACCTACTGCGGCGCCGTCGGTGGTCACCACCTTGTAGCCCTGGCGCGGAACGCCTTCACTCGTGAGGTGAAAGCCGCAGGTCGTCTGTGCTACGGGCTTTTCCCGCATTTCCCGGGCAGCGATGCAGTCGTGGTCTTGATAGATAAATGCAATGCCCGATTCTTGCGGCCGCAGCTCGACCGAAAGTTCGTGGCCATAAAGCGGCATGAGCGCTTCGAGGCGCAGCACATCGCGTGAAGCAAGCCCACAAGGTTTGACCCCGGCTGCCACAAGCTCGCGCCAGAGCGAAACGCCGTCGGCCGCGCTGCACGCGATTTCAAACCCGTCTTCGCCTGTGTAGCCCATGCGACCGATAAAAAGTTTGGGCGCGGCAAGTTTTACTTCATAGTAAAAAAGCTCACTCAGAAATTTAAATCGTTTCGCAAGAAAATCCGCAGCTTTTGGGCCTTGTACCGCGATCAGCGTGTAATCGCTCCAGGGTTCGATCTGAATATCGTTGCCGCAATATTTCTGCAGGTGCGCGACCACCGCGTCGCGGTTACCCGCGTTGGCGACGAGCGTGAAATGCGTTTCGCTGATCGAAGAAATCGTGACGTCGTCGACGAGGCCAGCTGCTTCGTTATAGAGAGCGTTATACTGCGCTTTTCCGGGTTTGAGTTTTCCGGTTTGGCGAACACAGACGCGGTCAAGCGCGCGCGTCAGTTTTTCGTGGCTGTCGGCCCGCAGAAATATCGGCAGCATATGCGACACATCGAACATACCGCATGCCGTTCGCACCGCGGTGACCTCGTCTTTCACGGCTCCGTAAGAAACCGGCATATTGTAACCGGCAAACTCTGTAAATTTCGCATTGAGTGTTTTATGTTCGTCGAACAAAGGGGTTGTTTTCATATTGACTTTTGCCGGTACCGTGCCGCGGGGCAGGGTGACAACTGCGAACAGTTTTCTGCAAGGCCTTTTTCCTGGCCCGATCTCTGTAATCATTGCAGCGCCAGCAGCGTTTCGGCTATTCACCGCATAGCTATGGATTTTCAGAGCGAACGAGCTTTTGGCTGCCCCGCGTGTGGCGCAGAAATTTCCGTTTTGCTCGAGACCTTTGCTGAAAAGGCAACACACGATTACATTGAGGATTGCGAAGTCTGCTGCAGGCCGCTCAGCATTCGCTACACTTCAGCTGACCACGAAATTGAATCTTTTCGCGTCACGACCACAGACGAGTAGCACAAATGGAAAAGTCGCTCTGGTTTGTCGCAGTGCTCTTACCCGATGAAGTCGTGCAGCAGGTACGCGCGTTGCAGCAAGAGATTGCCGATCGTTTCGGGCCGAGACGGGCCCTGCGCTTGCCCCCGCACATCACCGTCGAAGCGCCTTTTCGGCTCGGTGATAGCGAGGGCGAACGTTTAGTTGCCGCGCTCGCTGCTTTTCTGGCCGGCAAACCCTGTTTCGAAGTGGCCCTGAAGAACTTCGGCTATTTTCGCGACGACGTGATTTTCGTCGAAGTTGTGGCGCCGCTAGAGCTGCTCGAGCTGCACAACCAGCTGCAGTCGTTTCTGCGGCAAGAAGCGGGCTTCATTCAGACTGCACCTTTGCATCCAGGTTATACCCCCCACCTGACGCTCGCAAACCGCGACGTGACGCCGCAGCAGCACGCGGCTATCTGGCGCGAGCTGTCGCGCCGCCGATTTTTCGCGCGCTTTCTCGTATCTGATCTCGCACTCATGAGACATAATGGTGCAAGCTGGGACACCTTCGAGCGTTTGCCCCTGCGTGCGAATTAATGTTGCCAAAATGTGACTTCGATCGTCACATGACAAACAGATGGCGCGCCTGAGGTATGCCTTTTTCGATCTCGCGCGTGCAACGCTGGTTGCTCTCGCCAGCTTCGCTGTGTCTGGCTGTCAGGGGTTTGGTGATTTTCAGGCTGCTCCACCTTCAGGGTTTTCTTATGCCGGTAGCCCGTTTGTGTTTACGCAGAATGCACCGGTAAACCCCGCGAAGCCGCAGCTCAAGGGTTCGGTAACATCATGCACGGCTGATCCCGCGTTGCCTACGGGGCTCGCCCTTGATCAGACGACATGTATTTTAAGCGGTGTGCCCACTGCGTTGCAACCCGCATCGGGGTTCAATATTACTGCGGCGAACAAAGTCGGCAGTGTCACGACAACCATCAGCATTGAAGTGAACCAGAACCCACCTTCGGCGCTCAACTACGCAGGCACTCCCTTCACGCTTTCGCAGGGTATTGCGGTCGGCTCTCTTACAGCAACTTTTACCGGCAGTGCCACCGGATGCTCGTCTGCCCCGGCGTTGCCGCCTGGCCTGACGATCAACAATCTCACGTGCGAAATTACGGGTGTGCCGACGACAGTACAGGCCTCTTCGCCTTACACAATAACCGTGACAAACGCATTCGGCAGCACAAACACGGCCATCAATATCGGCGTGAGCCCCGAGACGATTGCCCCGTCAACGCCAACGGCTTTCAACGCCACGCCGATCAGCGGCACGCAGATCGATTTAACCTGGGCTGCCTCGACCGATAACCTGTCGGCGCAGCCGAATCTCATTTACGAAATCTGCAGGGTTACAGGCACAGGGGGATGCACCGCTTTCACGGTCGCGCACACCACCGGCGCAGGCGCCGTCAGTTTCAGCTCAACGGGCCTGACGGCAGGTACCGTATATTATTTCGTCATTCGCGCGCGTGACGAAGCAAATAACTTCAGCATCGCTTCGGGCGAGATCTCAGCCATGACAACACCGGCCGGCACGGTCAGCAACCCCGTGCTCGCACCTGCTGCGGGGGTCTATAACATCACGCAGAACGTGAGTGCCACCGTTGCCGCGCCTGCGAGTTCGACAATCTGCTATTCGACGACAGGTATCGACCCGGTATGCGACGGTTCCAAACTCGCGTGTGCCAGCGGGTCGCTGTATTCAGTCGCTGTTGCTGTATCGACGACGACCACGTTTAAGGCGATCGGCTGCAAGCCCACATATTCAGACTCTGCTGTCACAACCGGCATCTACACATTCGATGCGGTTGCGCCATCGACGCCCGCTGCCTTTAATGCGAACCCGGTGAGCACGGCCCAAATTGACCTTTCCTGGTCGGCGTCGACCGATAACCTGACACCCGGCGGTGGCATCGTCTACGAAATCTGCCGCTCGACAGGCCCTGGTGGTTGCGGCAGTTTCACCGTGACGCACACGACTGCGGCCGGCGCAACAAATTTCAGTTCAACGGGCCTGGCTGGTGGTACCACCTATTACTTTGTGATCAGATCGCGCGACCAGGCGACGAATACCAGCACGGTCTCAGGAGAAATTTCGGCTATGACAACGCCCGTGGGTACGGTGAGCAATCCTGCTTTTTCACCGCCACCAGGCACCTATAACGCTGCCCAAAACGTGACCATCACGGTTGCGTCGCCTGCTTCGCCAACAATCTGCTATTCGACGAACGGCGTTGACCCCAGTTGCGACGTCATTACCAAGCTTACGTGCACATCAGGTTCTCTCTATGGCGGGCCTGTGAGTGTTGCTGCGGGCCAAACGCTGAAGGCGGTTGGCTGCAAGCTGCTCTACGCAGACTCGGCGATCACTTCGGGATTATATAACGTCGACGCAACCGCGCCGCAGGTCACCGGTGTCACGTCGTCGACGGCTGACGGTAGCTATAACTCTTTGGCAGTGATTTCAGTGCAGGTTAATTTTGACGAGGCCGTGATCGTGACGGGCACACCGCTGCTTTCTTTGGCGACGGGCAGCCCGGCCACAACGCCCGTCAGCTACGTTTCTGGTTCGGGCACCACGACCCTGACGTTTGACTATACAGTGGCGAACGGCAACACCACCGCAGACCTCGATTACACGTCATCTGGCGCGCTCACCGTCGGTGGCGGGTCGATTCAAGATGCGGTTGGCAACAATGCGATTCTGACACTCTCTGCACCTGGCACCGCCAACTCACTGGGCGCGAACAAGGCGATCTCGATAAACCCCCCGCCGAACGTGATCGCAGTCACGCCAACCAACGGCACGACAAACTGGTCGGTCACAAACCCGATCAGCTTCATATTTGATCAGAACATGAATCCCGCCTCATTAATCGTTCAAGGTTCAAATGATACATGCTCGGGAACTGTCTGGATATCCATAGACGGTTTCGCTAGCTGCCTCGGCGGCACGATGAGTTTTCCGACGCAGTCTTCGGCGAATTTCAATCCCACAAATCCGTTCTGTGTTGAGAGCAACTATCCGGTACAGGTAAGATTGCTGACTGCGGTTCAGAGCGCCACTGGCGTACCTCTAAGCGCGCAATATGATTCTAACAATACATTCGCCACGCAGCAGGCTCTCATGAAAACTGCGATCACGATCGGTACCGATGTGCGTGCCCTCGCCGTTTCATGCAATACACTTTTTGTCGGTGGCACATTTTCTCAAGTCACAGGCGCTTTGGCCCGAAACCATCTCGTGGCGATTGATCTTGCCACAGGGTTTCCTCTCAGCGCTGGTTTCGCGCCCCCCGGCTTTGGCACAAATGGTAACGTGAATGCCCTGGCGATCAATGGTAATGAGCTTATAGTCGGCGGGGCTTTTACTAATGCTGGTTCGGGCGGTTCGCCCTACCTCGCGGCGTTTAACATAGCCACAGGAGTGAAGTCAGCCTGGGCGCCTTCGCCCGACGCATTCGTTAGTGCAGTCGCGGTAAACGCGGGTACAATCTATGCCGGCGGAGGTTTTGCGATGATCAATGGCGGCACACCGCGCAGCAAGGCAGCAGCTTTTGCAACTGGCTCTAATGTGCCCAATGCATGGAACCCGAATGTCACCGGCATTGGCTCGGTGAGTGCTATTGTCATTTCGGGTTCTACCGCAATCTTGGGCGGTACATTTACCGGTGGTGTGGTGGGCGGCAATGCTCGCGATCATTTCGCGGCGGTTGACGCATCGACTGGCGCTGGAGGCGCTTATTCAGGCTGGTGCGCAGCAGGTGCCGACGCGCCAGTATACACCATGGTCGCCTCTGGCGGCAATGTCTATTTCGGTGGTGGTTTTAACGGCGCCTGCGGAATAACCTTTTATAATTTCGGTGCCGTTTCTGTAAGTACCGGGGGGGCGGTTGGCTTTGCCAACGGATCGCTCACGGGCGCAAACAGTACAGTCTATGGCCTGTTTGCTGACACACCTGGCGCTACCCTTTATGTCGGTGGCATGTTCAACTCTTCGGCCGATGCTTTCATCAACACGACGCGCAACTATATGGGCTCAACAAATTTTACCGGTAGCACCGCTAATGCATGGCATCCCAACTTCAATGGATCAGTAATGGCAATCGCCAAGGCTGGCACGAGCGTCTTTGCCGGCGGAAGTTTTTCAACCGTTAACGGGGGCACCGCTGCGAACAGACTGGCGATCATCGATGCCTCAACCGGTATCTTACGCCCGTAGGCGCTCTTGTTTCGCGTTGACGACCTAGCCTTGCCCGACGTGGTTACGCATGGCCCTCAACGTTCTCGGCACCGAACTTCAGCCCTGCAGTCTCGAACCCCTTACCGGGTTCTTTCGTGACGGCTGTTGCAATACCAACGCCGATGACCATGGCATGCACACCGTCTGTGTGCAGGTAACCGACGCGTTTCTTGAGTTCAGCAAATCGGTGGGTAACGATCTCTCGACCCCAGTGCCGCAATATGAATTTTCAGGCCTCACCGAAGGCGACCGCTGGTGCCTCTGTCTGCCTCGTTGGATAGAAGCCTATAACGCAAATGCGGCGCCGCGCGTCGTGCTCGATGCCACGCATGTCTCTGTGTTAGAGCATATTGATCTTGACCTGTTGCAGAGATTTGCGGTCGCGTAGTGTTCATGAAAAGAGTCTTTCTATTCGCAGTCTTCTCTGCTGGCCTTATCGCTCAAGATAACCAGGTACAATATCTCAACCTCAACAAACCCCACTACACCATCGGTAACAAGGTGCGCGTGCGCGTCGAAGCAGACACCAACGCTGCGGTCGTCGCAGAGCTGCCTATTGCGACAGAGCTGGTTCCGATTCGGCAGACCGACCAGATGATGACGCAGAATGGCATCGAAGCGCCCTGGTATGAAGTCACGCTGAAGCGTGACGGAAAAAAGTTGCAGGGGTTCGTATGGGGTAACCTGATCGCCAAAGCTTCTGCCAAGAGCAAAGGGGGATTAACCTTTCTCTTCGGGCCTGCCGCGGGTAAGAAGTCTGATGGCTACACAGCTTACACGTCGCAGGTGCGCGTTGCCAAAGCGGGCAAAGAGCTTGCAAAAGTTGAAATTAACGAAGGGGTGGGCTTTCTCTCGAAAGAAGAAGTAAAAGTCACCGACGGGCGCGGGCTGACGGGCGTCGAAAACATCTTTACCGCAAAGTACATTCAAGAATACTGCGCGGGCAAAAACAATACAATCTTCATCTTCTGGACAGGCGAGAAGCTCGTCTTCGCGCACAGCACGATCGACGGCGCCGACGCACCGTATTACGCATCAGAAGAACAGGTTTTTCCCGCTGACAAGGGCGGCGTCAAAGACCACATCGTCGTCAGAACCGAACATGGCGACCACGATGACCCGAAATCTGTCAAAAAAGAAAAATACCTCTTGAAGTGGAACGGCACAAAGTTGGAAAAGAAAAAATGAAAAGAATGCTACAGGTGAGGGTAAGCTCGCCGTCACAATCGGCCAGCCCGTGCATTAGGCTGAAGATTCGCTAACCTACGCCGTGCTCGACCTGCAAAACCGCCTGGTGCGAATGAAAAAGCACCTGGGCAAATGGGCCAGGCGGCGGGGTATCACGTGTTACCGCCTCTACGAAAAAGACATACCCGAATACCCGTTTATCGCCGATCTGTACGAAGATCACATGATTCTAACCGAACTTGCGAGCGAAGCAATTCAGTCGCGCCGTGACTATGCCGACTGGAAAAAGCAGGCTACGGAAATTTTTCGTAGTACGTTCGAAATCCGCCCCGAAAACCTGCATCTCAAAACAAGATTCAGGCGAGCCGAAGGCGAGCAATACGAAAAGCTTGCCGAAGCCGATGGCCTCACCGTCAATGAAGGTGGTTTGAGATTTTTAATCTACCCCGATAACTGGCTCGACACGGGGCTGTTTCTCGACCACCGTAATCTGCGCGCCACCGTGCGTGATTCTGCCGCGGGTAAAAAAATTCTGAATCTGTTTTGTTACACGGGTGCTTTCAGTGTGTACGCAGCTGCCGGCGGCGCGAGCCTTGTACACAGCGTCGACCTTTCAGCTCGTTACCTGAGTATTGTTGAAGAAAATCTGGCGCTGAACCAGCTGACCGGTGTGTCGCACGAAAATTTTCGCCTCGATGCACGCGAATTTCTGGCGCAGGCGACAGCCGGGTTCTACGACATTATTATTTGTGATGCGCCGGTGTTTTCGAAGAGCCGCAAACAAGAGCGAGACTTTGATGTTCTGCGAGACAGCCCGCAGCTCGTGCGCGACTCGCTGAAGGCATTGAGCCTTGGGGGAGTTCTCTATTTTTCAACTAACTTTCGCAAATTCAGCCTGCGCTTTGATGCGAAAACAGAACGCGCGTCAATAAAAAACATCAGCGCGCAGACGATACCAGAAGATTTTCGCAATAAGTGGATTCACACCTGTTACGAGATAAAGCATGCGGTCTAAAATGCCCCCGGAAAAAACAGGCTTTACCCCCGATAGATTGGCGAGTGTTTGTATTTTCTCGCCATCGCACTGATCAACCATGCAGCAGATTCCCCTCACGCACACCGAATTCAGCGAGATACAAAGGCTGATATACCAGTGGGCCGGCATCTACATGACCGAAAGCAAGAAAGCCCTCATCTCTGGCCGTTTGATGAAGCGTCTCAGGCATTATGAACTGACCTCGTATGCAGATTATATCAGAATCGTGAAAAATCCGCAACACGCAGACGAGAAGCAGATTATGATTAATCAGCTTACGACGAATGAAACCTATTTCTTCAGAGAGCCAAAGCACTTTGAATGGCTGCGGGCGCGGGCACGCAAATCAACGGCCGATTCTTTTCGTATCTGGAGCGCCGCCTGTTCTTCAGGGCAAGAGGTCTACACGATGGCCATGGTGCTCTCAGAAGAACTTGGCCATTCTCAGTGGGAGATTTACGGTTCAGACATTAGTGAGAAAATTCTCACGACGGCGATCGAGGCGACGTATCCGATAGCGCAATCTTCGCAGATACCCCCCGCTTACCTCAAGAAATATTGCCTGAGGGGTGTGAAAGAATCTGAAGGCAAGTTTTGTTTCAATGACAGCATCAGGGCGCGCACCCATTTTTTCCACGTTAACCTCATCGAGGCGTTGCCGCAGAATTTCGGGCTTTTTGACGCCATATTTCTGCGCAATGTCATGATCTATTTTGACCGTCCGACGCGGCAGAAGGTGGCTGAAAGTCTAATGCACTTTTTGAAGCCCAATGGCAACCTGGTTATTGGCCACGCCGAGAGCCTGCACGGCATAAGCGAAAAGCTCGTGGCCGTACAGCCAACCATCTACGCGCCTAAAGTTATTGTTGCAGAGTGAGCGCAAATCAGGCGCCTCAGTATTCGTTGCAGAATGCGCACGAAAGAGTCGAAAATAGTATATACCAATGAGGCAATGTGAAGAAAATATTAACAGTCGATGATTCTTTGACCATTCGTATGGTTATACGCAGAACCCTTACCCAGGCTGGTTACGAAGTGCTTGAGGCCGCAAACGGCGAAGAAGCTTTGAAAATCATCGAGAATACCGAACTGAACCTCATCATATCTGACTTTAACATGCCGGTAATGGACGGCCTGGAACTCATGAAAAGAGTCAAAACCGGTGCACCTTACAAGCTGAACCGTTTCACACCTTTCGTTATGTTGACAGCTGTGATGGCTGAAAGCCTCAAGAAGCAGGCAACCGAAATGGGCGCTCTCGCTTATCTTGTGAAACCTTTTCGCCCCGAACAGGTGCTCGAGATGGTAGCGAAACTGGTGCCTTGATATGCTAAACGTCACCGCGCGTGAAAATGAAAAGCACATCGAGGTAAATCTCTCGGGAGCCTTAACGCTGCGGGAAGTCGCACAGGCCTGGCAGCGCCTCGAAGCACTGTACCACCAGCCTAAGGCTCTCATACTCAATCTTGCAGAAGTGACCGATCTTGATACGATGGGATTTCAAATGTTACTCTATCTTAAATCCCGCGCGCGGGCCGACGGCCGCAAGGTTCACTATGCCCGTCATTCTGCGGCTGTCTTGGCTGCGCTAGATCTGTTTGGTGCGGTCGCTGAGTTTGGCGATAAGATTCACCTGACGAGCGCCGACCGCCAGAGATTCGCCTTCAAGTACGGTCTTAAGGCCCACAGAGGTTAACCCTTACAATGGATCTCGAAGAGTTTAAAGAAGTTTTTACCGAAGAAGCTGCAACCCATCTCACCGCCTTTGAGAGGGGCATTCTCGCGCTCGAAAAAAACTCCGCGGATACAGAAGCGATTAACGACGTTTTTCGCGCCGTGCATACACTGAAGGGTGCCAGCGGTATGGTCGGCCTCGCCGAAACCTCGCGTTTCTCTCATGCGGCAGAATCGTTTCTTGACGAAGTGCGCAGTGGTGCGCTGAAACTGGTAGCTCAGACCGTATCGCTGCTGCTCAAGGTACACGACACCTTACGCGTTCTCATTGAACAAGAGCTATCGGGTGGGGTCAGCGCCCAGCTCGAAGGTGAGATCGCGCAGATTATCAGACGCCTGCGTGACGCCGGGGCAGGTGAAACCGAGACGGCCAGTCCATCGCCCGAAGTATTGCCGCCGACGCCGACTGTCAGGCCCCAGCGGTATGGCATACATTTGCGCTGCCAGAGCACGATGGCGCAG
>JAKQXK010000178.1 GCA_029561505.1 Spirochaetota bacterium
CTTTGCCGACCTGATCTCGCTGCCGTGCCACCTCTTTGAGAAGTATCCCGAACTGCTGACGCGCTGGCAGAACCGCTACCCCTTCTGGTTGATCGACGAATATCAAGACACGAACTTCGCGCAATATAAATTCGTGCAGCATGTCGCATCGCGCGACAAAAATCTGTGTGTCGTCGGTGACGACGACCAGGCAATCTATGGCTGGCGCGGGGCGGATGTCAAAAACATACTCGATTTCGGCACCGACTTCAAAGATGCCACCGTGATAAAACTCGAAGAAAACTACCGCTCAACAAAGGTAATTCTCGACATCGCCAACGGTGTGATCGAAAACAACTACGAGCGCATGGCAAAGCACCTCTTCACGAGCCGCGAAGGCGGCGAGACACCGGTGCTCTTTACAGCAGCCGACGATGTGCAAGAGGCGGCGAAAGTTGTGTCGCTGGTACGGCAATCACTCACCGACACGCCTGCGTCTGAAATTGCCGTGCTCTACCGCACCAATTCACAGTCGCGCCTCTTAGAAGAGGCGATGCTGAACGCCAAAATCAACTACCGCGTCTATGGCGGGTTGTCGTTCTTTGCGCGCAAAGAGATTAAAGACATTCTTGCCTATTTCAAACTGATCGTGAACGGCAAAGACGAAGCGGCGTTTGCGCGCATCATTAATACACCGCCGCGCGGCATCGGCGACAAATCGGTAGAAAAACTTCTGACCGCGCGCATTGACTCCCGAATCGGCGACTTCACCGACCTGCTCGCACAAGGTGACCAGAATGGCCTTGCAGGCAAGGCCCGTGACGCAGGGGCAAAGCTGGCAGAGCAACTGAAGACGCTACGCAAAAAGGCCGAAGCCCGCGCCGATCTTGGTTTCTTTCTCGATGAGTTGCTCGACATGACCGGACTGGCGAAGGTATATGCAGAAGAAGACCGCCTGCTCGGCAGCGGCCGTATGGAATACGTGGGCGAACTTCGCAATTCACTCTTGAACTACCAGAGACAAACAAGCCAGGCGACGCTCGGTGATTACCTGCAGCAGATTTCACTCATCACCACAACCGAAGACCACGAAGCAGAGAAGGCTTCTGTCAGCCTCATGACCGTGCATAACGCGAAAGGTCTCGAATTCGAAACGGTCATTATTGCCGGTTTTGAGAAAGACCTGTTTCCGCATTTTCTCGCAGAACGCGACGGCGACATCAGTGAAGAGCGTCGTCTGTTCTATGTAGCGGTCACCCGCGCCAAATCACGCCTCTACCTCACCCAGGCCGAACGCCGTATGAGGCAGGGCTTTTATGAGCAGAGCAAGACTTCGCCCTTCTTAAATGAAATTCCGCATGGGCTGCTGAGGGTTGAAAAAAGTTATTCAGTAGGTGGCAATGCACCCAAACCCTTTAAGCAGTCTTTCATACCGCGTGCGCCTGCGGCAGCGAAGCCGACCGCAAGCAGTGCGCCAGGTTTTGGTTCGGGTGTAAATCCTCAAAACAAGGGTGACAAGTTCTCAAGCGGCGACAAAATTCTGCACAGCAACTTTGGCAAAGG
>JAKQXK010000349.1 GCA_029561505.1 Spirochaetota bacterium
CTTTATAGGCGAGAATGCTATAGAGCGATTCAGCCCTGCGCCTTGCGCTCTTGAGCGCAGCTGCTTTCGAAAGCCCCGCCTCAAAACGGTCGAGCCACTGCAAAAGCCGGCCTGCCAGCTGTCGGTTATGCGGCAGCTCAGATTGTTTCGTTGTGGCCCATTCGCTTCGCGCGAGCCGATATTCGCCCAGAAAAAAAAGGCAATACCCGGCGTGCATGCGCGCAAAATCTTCGACGAGTGCGCCCTGCTCCCGGCCGATAACCTTCTTGAAAGTCACTAACGCCTCTGCGAAATAGCGGCGCCGTTCAAGATTATAGGCAAGCGTCAGCAAGTCGACGCCGTTAGCTGAATAAACATAAGAAGGGGGATCTATACCCGCAACTCGCTGCAGCCACGTAATGCTGCGGCGCACGAGCCGTTCTGGCAATGAGGCCTGATCGGCAGTGAATTCGGGCTGCACCTGTTCTTTGAAAGCCGCGAGGTTCTCGAGCTCTTCATGCGGCAACGCGCGCCGCGACTTCGACAATACGTTCTGCCGTTGCTCTGCCTCTAGCCGCAGCAGAAGATCGGCGGCGTCAACTGTTCTCTCGCGCACGGCGAGGGCGTTCAATCTGAACTGAAGCTCAAGCGTCTGAACCTCTGTTGTATATCGGACGAAACCGAGCGAAGCCAGAAGCACCAGCCCGGCAAGCGGCAAAACAGCGGCGTGGTAGAATGAAAATCTCAGTTGCATTGTAGATCAGCGCCGGCCGAAACTCAGCAATGTTACGTCGTCTTCAATCGCAGCTCGTGGTACAGCTGCCTGCCAGCCCTCATAGACGTGCTTGTGCATCGCAGCGAGGGGTTCGGCTGCGTTCGCGGCTGCCAGTTTCATCAGGCGGTCGACGCCGAATGCAACACCCGTATGGTCACGTGTCTCGGTAACTCCGTCTGTATAGAGCACCAGGCGGTCGCCGCTCGCAAGCTGCATTTCAGCGCTATGAAAGGCCGACCCACCCACAGGTGCAAAACCGATGCTCAGCGAAGTCGGGTCGAGCAGTTGTGAAGCGCCGTTCGCTTTCAGTAGAATTGCCTGTGTATGCGCGGCGTTGCAATAGACCAGCTTTCCATTCATATCTATGACGCCGTAGAACGCAGTCAGAAAATTTCCGGTTTTCTGCAAATGCGAAGACAACTCATCGTTGACATGCGAAACTACCTGCGCAGGGCTTGCGTATTTTCTCACTGCTTCAGCAAAGGATATTTTTGCCATCATCGTCAGCAGCGCCGCGGGCACGCCATGACCCGATGCATCGAATTGCAGAATTCCCGTTGCGCCGGCAGGCAGCTCGAACACGTCATAAAAGTCACCAGAGACGCGCCCAACGGGTCTGTAGGTAACGGCCCATTCAATATTTTCTGCGGTTCGTAATTCGGGCAAGATGCTGCGCTGCACCTCTTCGCCGAGTATCAGGTCGCCCTCAAGATCAAAATTTACCTTTTCGAGACTCAAGAGCGTTTCTTCGAGAATCTGCGTCTTTTCGGCGAGCGAGCCTTTCATCGCATAGAAGGTCTGAGCCAACCGGTCAATCTCATCAGGGCGTACCGCGGCTGTGTATTCTCCTGAAAAATCACCGCCAGCTAGCTTATGCGAAGCGCTCTCGAGCATTCGCAGGCGCCTCAAGACAACACGATAGATGAAAAAAGCCAAACCCGCCTGAGCGAGCAAGGTCACGCCCAGAATCAAGAGGGTGAGCCGCATCAGCCGCACGAACGAATCGCGCAACGAAGCAAGCTCGAGTGTGCAAACAAGTGCAGCATCGGCTGTGCCTTTCGCAGAAGGTATCGCGACAAAAAGATTGGCAGA
>JAKQXK010000363.1 GCA_029561505.1 Spirochaetota bacterium
GATTCATTAGGGTCGTGAGCGCCTGGTAGGTCATCATATTCTTTGTCTGCTCGGCGACTTCATGCTCGGGGTCGACGTTGTTGCCGTCGTTGCGCATGGTCGAGTTGTAATCGATATGCTGCTTTACCGGCACGTCGCGAATGTCGCGGGTGCGAAAGAACGGCATGTGGCGCTCATCGGTCATGCGCGCCGGAATCGAATTTTCTTCGACGTGTTTTTCGATCTCGAGCGTACGGCGCAGCTCGGCTTCAAAACCGACTTCGCTGCGCTTAAAATGCGGGGTGTCAGCGTTTGCGATATTATCCGCAAAGACCTTATGTCTCATCTGCGCGACGTCCATACCCTTTTCGAGCAGGTATTGTGTGCGACCCCAGAGTCCGTTTTCCGTTATCATGGCATTACCTCCGGGAAACCAGTGTAACCCGGCTTACGGAGGGCGGCAACACCGCACTCCGTAAGCCGGGTATATCGAATATAGCTCCCCGTTAGTGTATCGGTCATTGCGGCAGATCTCCCGAGGTATTTTCTAAATCCGCATTGCTGGTTGAGGTCTTTTGGCCGATAAAGCTTGCCGGCGTAAAAACAGAGACATGCGAGCCGACCCGCTCGAGCATTGCTGGGTCGAGGCTCACGAGCACTCCCCCACTGATACGCGCGGTCACCGCATAGATCGCGTCTGAGACGCGCAGGTCACCCTGGTCGGCGAGCTCGCAGGCGGCCCGCGTGAATTGGCTGTCGGCGTCGAGCCAGCGCACGTTGTCGGCAATCGCCCATTGGCGTGCCAGCATGCTGTAGACCGATTTCACATTCAGCATGGCGCGCAAGGTCACGATTAATTCAAGCAGAAAGAGCCTCGGCAGATAGACCTCGTAGCCTTCTGACAGCACCTGGCGCAGAAAAACACGCGCTTCGTTCACCTCGCCTTCGCCCTTCTCGAGCGCGGCCAGATAAACACTGGCGTCAATCGTCAGCTTGCGCGCGCCAATCATCAGAACGCCCCGGCCCCCGTATCAGGTGAGGTATTTCGGTTGGCCATCAGCCGCCCGAGCGGGCTTGCCGGCGATTCGCCGACCTGGCCACTCAGCTCATCTAAAGAAGCCATGAATTCGTCGATCCTAACCGCCCCGGCGCGGCCGAGCTCACTATCGGCCCGATTCAGTTCGCGCGAAAGGCTCGTGACAACCATGTCGCGCAGCTTAACGCCACGCAAAGCCGCCTCAGCTTTCGCTTTACGATAAAGATCCACCGGGAGGTCAATGGTGGTTCGCATATAAGCATAAATATGTTTGTGTGTTTATATGTAAAGCAATAAATGTGAATTTATCACGGTTGCTGAGAATGTTGATTGAGGTGGATTGAGCGGCGTTATGCGCCTGCTCACAGGTTCCTTTTCAGGAACCTGTGAGCAGGCGGTGTAGGCTATGGAAATCCATAGCTATGGTTTGTCAGAAACGGGGTAGAAGCCCGTAACGTACGGGCGGCGTCTGCTATCAAAATCCAGATCCAGGTAAAAGATTTAATAGGAAAACCAAGGGCCAGGACTGCGTAGCAGCTCGCAAAACGGCAAGATTCAGAAAAAGTTCCGCGATTTTCAGAATGAAAATCGCTCTATAAACCATCTGGCTTTTCCTGAATCTTGCCGTTTTGCTATGACACTGAATATCAATCTTTGCGATCTGCTGCGCAGCCCCAATCGCTTATTCGCCGGGCGAGAAGAACGTCTTGGCGATTGCGTCGCCAATGCCGTTACACTGCAGCTGCAGATGGTCCATGTATTCGTGCAGGCCATAGGCGAGAATTTCGGGAAACTCTTTATAGTCGAGTTCAGAGAGCAGCGCCCCTGTTCGCTTTTCGGCGATGTTGTTATAAGAGTACGCCTGCGTTCCGGTTAGCTCGTGCAGTGAGTGGTTGATCCAGATCAGGCAATAGCGCACCGCCCGGGGAAACTCACGGTCGAGCACGAGAAACTCGGCGATCTTTTTCGGGTCGATCGAACCGTGCTGCCGGCGGTAGACCTGCAGGCCGCTCGTCGACTTCAGAAGCGCCGCCCACTGCAGCTGGTCGAGCGAGGTGCCGACATCGGTCACTTTGGGCAGCAGTATGAAATATTTCATGTCGAGAATGCGGCAGGTCTTTTCAGCGCGTTCGAGAAACCGGCCCATGCGACCGAAATGCCAGGCTTCGGCGTGGGCGATCGTGTCTTCCATGGCGCCGGTGAACAGCATCATGTTGCGGCTGATTTCTTTATAAAAGCGGATTAATTCTGCCGGCGAATGGTTTTTGCGCAGATCGCCCGCATGCGTCTGAAAATTCTGTACCCAAAGGTAGAGGGTGTTGACGACCTCCCACATTTCGGTTGAAATATTTTCGCGCACGATGCGGGCATTCTCGCGCGCGAGGTTAAGGCAAGAAAGAATAGAATTCGGGTTACGCTTATCGGTCGACAAGAAGCGCATGACATTTTCAGCAGTCGCTTCGCCATAAAGTTCTTTGTATTGTTCGCTGTCACCCGTGGTGTCAATCAGCGGCTGCCACTGCCCCGCATAACTTGGCGGCATTTCGAGGTTAATATTCAGGTTCACATCGATGAAACGGGCATAGTTATCCGCGCGCTCGAGATAGCGATTGAGCCAAAAAATATTTTCCGCTACTCTAGAAAGCATCGTGTCCTCTCACCCGTTCGCCTACGGCTCACCGGACCACCCATGTATCTTTGCTTCCACCGCCTTGTGACGAATTCACAACCAGCGAACCTTTCTTGAGCGCGACGCGCGTGAGGCCGCCCGGCAGAATCGAGATGGTCTCGCCGAACAAAATATAGGGGCGCAGATCGACATGCCTGCCCTCGAGTTTGTCGCCGACGAGGGTCGGGGTGCGCGAGAGTGAGATCGTCGGCTGCGCGATGTAGTTGCGCGGGTTTGCTTCGATGCGCTTCTTGAAATCTTCTTGTTCGGCCTTTGTCGAATGTGGCCCGACGAGCATACCATAACCACCCGCTTCGTTCGCTGCCTTCACCACCAGTTTCTCGATGTTCGCGAGCACGTATTTGCGGTCGGCATCGCGCCAGCAGAGATAGGTTTCGACGTTCTTCAGCCACATCTCTTCGCCGAGATAATATTTCACCATATCGGGAACATAAGCGTAGACGACCTTATCGTCGGCAACGCCTGTGCCGGGCGCATTGACGAGCGCGAGATTGCCCGCCCTATAAGCGGCGAACATGCCAGCGGCTCCCAGAGCAGATTCGGGATTAAACACAGTCGGGTCGAGAAACGTATCGTCGACGCGGCGGTACATGACATCAATCTGCTGCAAACCTTTGGTTGTGCGCATCATCAGGCGATTGGTCTGCACAGTCAGATCACGCCCTTCGACGAGTTCAATGCCCATTTGCCGCGCCAGAAATGAATGTTCAAAATAGGCGGAGTTATAGATGCCAGGCGTCAAGAGCGCCATGCGTGGGTTTTCCTTACCCGAAACATATTGCATCAGCTGCCGCAAATGGTATGGATAATCGGCGACCGGCCGAATCTGCCCCGTGGCGAAAAGATCGGGCATAATGCCTTTCATCAGCTCGCGGTTCTCGAGCACATAGCTCACACCCGATGGGCAGCGCAGGTTATCTTCTAGCACGAGCATGTTGCCATGCCGGTCACGAATAATGTCTGTGCCCGTAATATGGCACCAGATTTTTTTCGGCGGCGAGAAGCCGATGCACTCTTTGAGATATCCTTTGCTCGAATAAATGACGTCTGCGGGTATGACGCCGTCTTTGATGATCTTCTGGTCGTGGTAGATGTCTTCGAGAAAAAGATTCAGGGCCGTGATGCGCTGCTTTAGCCCC
>JAKQXK010000369.1 GCA_029561505.1 Spirochaetota bacterium
CGACGCAAAAAACGCGCGGCCAAATTGCTCTCGCCGGTAGATGCCCCGCACGGTGCGGATTACATAGTATAACGAAGCGACGCCGCTGCCGATGAGATAAACCCAGCCATAACCGGCCACGAGACCGATGGCGAGAGCGAGTGGTGGCAGCGACAGCCCATAGATGAGAATGTAGAGCTGAGTGTACTCATTGCCGTAAACCAGCGGTAAAACGGGCACTCCACCCTTTTCATATTCACCCTGAATTTTGAGAGTTAAGGCCCAGAAGTGCGCCGGTTGCCAAAGCATCATGAACGCAAACAGCAGCCAGATGTCTGGCGCAAACCGATCTGAAATTGCATAAGCGCCGATCAACACCGGCAATGCGCCAGGCAAACCGCCAACGATTGCGCCAAAGGGGCCACGGCGTTTCAGGTAGAGGGTGTACCAGATGGCATAAGAGGCTATTGCGAGCGCGGTGAAGACTGCCGCGTACAGGCGACCATAGTGGATCAACGGCACAAACGAAAGGGCAGACATCAACAGCGCGACTACCCAGAGGTTGCGCTTGCCGATGCGGTCGATGACCTCTGATCGCCACTGGGTGCGGCGCATGTGCTTATCCATTTCATAGTCGAGCAGATTGTTCATGATCGCCGATGAACCCGATGACAGCGTCAACGACATCAGCACCCACAGAGTCTCCCAGAGCGTGGGCAGCGAGCGCCGGGCCATAAGCATACCCGTAAAGCCCGTAACGACAACGGTGAAGATGATCGAGCCTTTAGCGAGGCGAATGATGTCGCGCATTGCAGTATAGTTCTGGGCGCGCGACAGGCTGCAAAGGTAAACTCGGTTACAGGGCGCTGATTTGCGCCAGCTGACCCGAGGCAGTTAGTTCAGGCTCGCATCACGGCGTGGCAGCAGTTGAAACAAATCGGTTTCTGCCCGATTCTTTTGCCTGATAAAGGCGTCGGTCGGCCATTTCGATCAGTCTCTCGATCGGTTCGACCGGGGCGATTTCGTCGAGTGAAGCGAGTCCGGCGCTGAAGGTATAACCCATGCTGCGGCCGCCAACCACACAGGGGCTTTCAACAAGTTTATTGCGAATGCGCGTCAGCAGGTCGATGCACTTCGTCACCGCACAGTCGAAAAATTGTATCACAAATTCTTCGCCGCCAAACCTTGCGAGAATATCATATTTTCGAATCTGGTCGCGAATCGTTTGCGTGAAGTGCACGAGCACCGCGTCGCCGGCTTCGTGGCCATGCTCGTCGTTAATTTTCTTAAAGAAGTCGATATCGAGCACCGCGATGCACAGATTGCGCCGCATGCGCTGCGCATAACTCAGATTGATGTTTACCGCTTCGAAAAAATAGCGCCGGTTGTACGCGCCTGTCAGGTAGTCGGTGACCGACCGCATGCGCAGGTCGTGCTCGAGGTTTTTGAGTCGCAGCGCTGAACGCACGCGCGCGCGCAGCTCTTGCGTCAAGAAGGGTTTTTTGACATAGTCATGGCCGCCAACCTCAAAACCGCGCTCAATATCACGCGCCTGGTCGAGCGAGGTAACAAAGATAATCGGAATCGCCTTATATTCGTGGTTGCGCTTCAGCTGCAGCGCCAGCTCGAAACCCGAGATCTCTTGCATCATGATGTCCATGAGAATCAGGTCGGGCGCTTCTTCGGCCATGTTCGCCCAGAAATCGATCAGGTTGTTCGCAACGATAACCGTGAATTCGGGTTGCAGCAGCGCCTGAATATAGAGGCTCTCGACTTCTGAATCGTCGACAACCAGAACGCGCCGCGGATGTACTTCTTCGGTTGCCGTCTCTGGCATAATCGGTGACGTTAGCCGCTGCGCTCTGCCTTGTAAATCGGTATTTACCACCTCAGCGCGATAGCGCCATACGTGAAGCCCGCTCCGTAGGCCGTTGCAACCATACTTTCGCCTGGCTTAATCTTTCCGTTTTCGAGAGACATGTGCAATGAAACGGGAATCACGGCGGTCGACAGTGAGCCATATTGCGAAAGTACATCGGGAATCTCTCGCACATCAAAGCCGATGTGGCTGGCAAGTTTTTCGATAACGTGTTTATTTGTCTGGTGCGGTAAAAAGTGATCGATGTCAGCCGCGGCGAAACCTGCGCGTTGCATAACGTTATCTATCGCTTTGGGTACATGCGTGAGTGAGAGCTTCATGATTGCGCGACCGTTCATCTTTGTATACCAGTCACCGGTTCTGCGTTCGTGCTCACCAGCGAAATAATGCAGCGGCGAACTCAAGGTTGAGTCAAGCGGCGTTTTCAGTGTAATACCGTCAGAATATTCTGCGCCGATTTCGATCGCGAGAATGCCGGGTTTCTCTGATGGCGACAGCACCACCGCGCCCGCACCATCGCCGAACAGCACCGCGTTGCGGTCATGCCAGTTGAAGCCGGTTGAAAGTGCGTCGCTGCCAACCACGAGCACAGACTGGCGTTGTGTTTCGACCACGGCCTTGGCCTGTGCAAGAGCATACAGAAAACCGGTACATCCTGCCTGAAGATCGAATGCTGGTATCTGACCCAAGTTTAGGTTCTTTGCGATGAGGCAGGCGGTGGCCGGGTAAAGAGTGTCGGGCGAATTAGTCGCGCAGATAACAAGACCAATATTCGACGATGAGGATTTCTCAATCGCCTCTGCCGCGGCGCGTGTGCCCATGTCGGCGATCGTTTCGCCCGGGGCAATGAGCGAACGGGTTTTGACGCCGATGTTCTGCTGAATCCATGCGTCTGAGGTTTCGATAATTTTCGCAATTTCTTGATTGGTAATTCTGCGTCCGGGTACATAGGCGCCGACCCCGCCGATACGTGCGTACATGCTTTGAACTACGGGCGAGCCGCGGTGTGGGCGTCAAGCCATCGGGCCGACGCTTGGCGCGAATCAAGTTTACAATAGACCGCTATGCCCGTAAGCGTACGTTTCGGCACCCCACCCGAAAGAAGTTATGCCACACCGAACCAAACGCATTTTCAAAGCCGGCGATCGCATCTTTAACGAAGGCGAAGCGCAAGATATAGCTTATATCATCGAAG
>JAKQXK010000397.1 GCA_029561505.1 Spirochaetota bacterium
TGCTTCAGCTTCACCGAGATCATGAACGTCGAAGACCTCGGCTTCACTGAAAAAGGCAAAGGCGGATTTTTCGCTGCAGAAGGCCATTCACGCCTCGGCGGTAAATTACCGATTAACACATCGGGCGGTCTCACCGCCAAAGGACATCCGATCGGTGCTACGGGCGTAGGCCAGATCGTCGAGATGACCTGGCAGCTGCAGGATAAGTCAGACAAGCGCCAGGTGAAAGATGCGAAATTTGCACTGACGCACGTGCTGGGTGGCCCTGCGTCTGTTTCAACAGTACACATTCTGGGAAGAGGTGACATATGAGTTCTATACCCGCTGTAAAATGCAAAGACTGCGGTACGCCGCACCCCAAAGGTATTGCCGCATGCCCCGCCTGCGGTTCGATGAACCTCGAAGACTATGAAGCGAAGGGCACGGGTTCGATCTACACGTACTCAGTGAACACGTTCGTGCCGATGGGCAAGCACAAAGCGCGCGCGCCATATTGTATGGCCGTCGTCGAAACCGACGACAAGATGCGTATCACCGCAATTGTCGAAATGCCAGACGCCAACACCGCGAAGATCGGCGACAAGGTGCAGTTTAAGGCCTACGAAGACAAGCTGACGCCGATATTTGAAAGAGTTTGAGATAATTCGCGCAAGGCGCGAATTATCTCAAACCTATGCATCGTTGCAGAAACTGCACAGGCCCGGTGAGAAATCCCGGGCCTTTTTCGTGGGCTTTGTTAGTTAATAACGTCAGCCCATATACCAGCACAAATGTGGTAACTACCACAAGCATCCAGCCGAATAGGGTCGGCAGGCCCGGCAGATAGTTAGTCACCAGCCGAAGCACCTGCGGGTGTATCAAATAGACGCTGAAGGTGAGCGGCGCGAGTTTTTCGCCGAGCGTTGGGGTTGACTTAAGTCTACCCCAACGCTCGGTTTGAGAATGCAGCCACCAGATGACGACCAGGGCATAGAACATCACGCTCGGGCGAGAGAAGTGGTTGTAATAATCGACCGGCGTTGCCTGCCACGAATAATGGATGTATTCGAATAAGACGATTGCCTGCGCGACAATGAGCGCGATCGTCATCGGGACGCGGTGTACAGCGCGGGGTGGTTCGAGCGCGTGCAAAACCCCGAGCATGAAGTATGGCAGCCAGTAGACCACAAACGAAGCATGCCATCCAGGATGTGTTACCCCGAGTTTGCCGAGCAAAATTTCAGAGCTACCTTTGTAGAGCAGTCCCGAAACCAGAATCAGTGCGAGCCAGGTCGCAAGCGTGAAGGCTGTGGTTTGCCCGCGCGCGAATTTCGACAGCACCGGAAAAAGCAGATAACACTGCGCGAGAATAACCAAAAAATAGAGATGGTAGTCGGCGCCGCCGGTGCGCAATTTCGTGGCTATAGAATTCCATAGCACGTCTGCGGGGCCAGTGTAGCTATGGAACTCGAGCGCCAGGGCTAGACCTGAGAAAAACAAATAGGGCACGAGAATCGTGGGTAAGCGCCGGCCGAGAAAAGCGAGCCAGGTTTTGAAGAGGCCTATATCCTCAGTTTGTTTCTGCGAGATCGTCAAACCGTAGCCTGAAAAATATATAAAAAGCGGCACGCTGAAGCGAGCCCACTGGTTCACCACGACGCTCAGAAAATCGAGCGAATCGAAATTATGCGCGGCGGCAAAACGTGTTTCAGACTGGCTGGTCGCGTGAATACCGACGACGGCAACTGCGGCGATAACTTTAAACAAATCGGTCAGCGAACGGGGCATACACAGACTTTCGATTTTGCG